>DASQRT010000113.1:0-2639 GCA_035642795.1 Nitrospirales bacterium | reverse complement strand
TTGGTGGCCTTGGTTTGGACCGTCCTGCCCGCATTCGCCACCCTGCCCTTGCTGATGTACATGCCCGAGCTCAATTTCACCGACGGCTACTTCGAAACCGTTGCGGCCCTGACCACTACCGGTTCGACCGTGCTATCGGGGCTCGACAAGCTGCCGCCTTCGATCAACTTGTGGCGCTGCGAGCTGCAGTGGCTGGGCGGAATGGGGATCATCGTCCTCGCCGTGGCGATCCTGCCGCTGCTCGGGATCGGCGGTAGCCAGATCATGAGGACGGAAACCCCGGGCCCAATGAAGGATACGAGGCTCACTCCACGCATCACCGAAACCGCCAAGGGCCTGTGGATGGTCTACGCGGTCTTGACGCTCGCGTGCGCCTTGGTTTTCAAGGCGGCAGGAATGGGCTGGTTCGACGCCGTAGTCCACGCGTTCTCGACCCTGAGCCTCGGGGGATTCTCCTCCCACGACGCGAGCTTCGGCTACTTCAATTCCCCGGCGATCGAGGCTGCGGCAGTTTTCTTCATGCTTGTCGGAGGCATCAATTTCGGAACTCACTTCCTAGCGTTCCGCAAGCTGAGCCTGGCACCCTACCGGAGGGACCCCGAGGCGGGGGCATATGTCTCATTGGTCGCGGTTTCGGCGCTCGGAATCGCCTACTTCCTGTTCGCCAACCAGGTCTATCCGTCTTTCTGGACGGCGCTACGGCACAGCGTGTTCAACGTCGTGTCGGTCGCCACGACAGCGGGCTTTGCCAGCACCGATTTCAACCAATGGCCCATCTTCGCGCCCGTATGGATGCTGTTCCTTTGCTGCTTCGCCACCTGTTCCGGCTCTACAGGAGGCGGCATCAAGATGATTCGTGCCGAGCTGATGGTTCGCCAGGCGCTGCGAGAGCTCATGTCCATCATTCATCCGCGGGCCTATCTGCCCGTAAAGCTCTCCGGTCAGAGAGTGGAAAACAACATCATCTTCGCGGTCCTGGCGTTCATGCTGATCTGGGGCGGGTCAGTCGTCGCGATGACCATGCTCCTTCTTGCCTCGGGCCTGGACATCGTCACCGCTTTTTCGGCGGTGATCGTATGCATCTGCAACACCGGGCCCGGGCTGAACCTGGTCGGGCCGGCGACGACCTATGCGGCGCTCACCGATTTTCAAACCTGGATATGCACGGTCGCCATGCTGGTCGGGCGCCTGGAGCTGTTTACGCTCTTCATCGTCGTCACGCCGGCGTTCTGGAGAAAGTAGATTGCCTTACGAACTCCGCTTATTTGGCGCAGGTCACCATGATCTCGACCAACATACGCGGGTCCGCCAACTTCGCCTCGACCGTGGCCCGCGCCGGCAGGTTCGCAGGGTCGGCCCACGCAGTCCAGGCGGTGTTCATCTCGTCGCGGTTGCGAATATCGGTCACCCACACGTTCGCCGATAGGATCTTCGACTTGCTGGTTCCGGCTGCCGCGAGCAGACCGTCGATCTTTTTCAGTACCTGATCGGTCTGGCCCCGGACGCCCTGCGAAAGATCGTCGGCGACCTGGCCTGCGACATAGACGAGGCCGCCGTGCTCAACTGCGGCGCTGAAGAGCTTGTTGGCCTGATGGCGCTTGATGCTCATGTCTGGCCTCCTTGGGTTCTTATTTCGGCTGCAGGATTTTTACCTTGAGCTCGCCGAGCCCGTTTATTCCGGCGACCAGCTCATCCCCCGCCTTCGCGGCGCCGACCCCGGCCGGCGTGCCCGTCATGATGAGATCGCCCGCCTCCAGGGTGTAATACTGCGTGAGAAAGGCGACCTGCTCGGGTACGCTCCAGATCATCTGGTCGATATCGGAGTCCTGGCGAACGGCGCCGTTGACCTTGAGCCAGAGCTTGGCTTTGGCCGGGTGTCCGATTTTCGATGCGGGAGCGATAGGTCCGACCGGGGCTGCTTGGTCGAAATCCTTCCCGAAGGTCCAGGGCCTGCCCTTGTCCTTGCCCGCCTGCTGCAGATCGCGCCGTGTCATGTCCAGACCCACCGCGTAGCCCCAGACGTGCGCGTTGGCCTTGGCGGCCGGGATCTTGTAACCCCCGGTGCCGATCACCGCGACCATCTCGGTCTCCCAGTGGTAGTTGTTCGTCATCGGCGGATAGTGCACCGCTCCGCTCTCGCCGGCGTTCAGGGCCACGAGGTCGTGCGCCGACTTGGTGAAGAAGAACGGCTGCTCACGGCCGTCGCCTCCCATTTCTTTCTGATGCTCCACATAATTGCGGCCAACGCAGAAGATGCGGCGCACGGGAAAGCGCGCGTTCGATCCCACGATGGGAAGCGAGGGGATGTCCCAGCTGCCGATCACATACTCCATTTTCATGATGAGGTCCTCGCGAAAAGGCGCGTATTTTCGCACAAAAAAGAACGGGCACCGAAGTGCCCGTTCGAAAACAAGCCCGTTTCCGGGCTCTGACTTAGATGTGATAGGCCGTCTCGCCGTGCGAGTTGATGTCGAGGCCCTCGCGCTCTTCTTCCTCGGTCACGCGCAGGCCCACGAGCAGGTCGGCGATCTTGAAGGAGATGAACGCCACTACGGCCGTCCAGACGAATACCACCCCAACCGCCTTGGCTTGGATGACGAACTGGCCCCAGATCGAGTAATCGGCGGCCGGGGTGATCT
>DASQRT010000112.1:0-9341 GCA_035642795.1 Nitrospirales bacterium | reverse complement strand
GCATGGCCCGACGGGAACGAATCAAAGCCCCCGGCCAGCGAGGGCCCCAGCGAAAACGCATCGCCGTGGGCAAAGCGCGGGCGCGGCCGCCCGATCAGATGCTTGAGGAGCTGGGTGACGGCCGTAATGCTCAGTTGCGCGAGGAGCCCGCGCACGCCTATATCTGTGAGTCGATTGCGCTGACTCCACCAGTTGTTGACCCACTGGACTAACCCGGCCCTCGAAAACGTCATCGGCGCGAGCTGATTACGTTGACGCCACCAACCAAGGAGGCCGATGAGCATAAACGCCCCGATGACGACCACGCCTTTGCCAGGAAACGCCACTAGATCGCCGACCTGATTCAACTCGTCAATGTCGAAGGACCGCACGAAGCGGGCGATCGGCATGTCCAGCTCGTGCAGCATGACGCCGATCGCGGCGAGGACGGTCAGGGCGACCAGCCCGAAGACCACCCGCTCCCACTGCTTCATGGCACCCAGTCGGCGAGAAAGATGTTGAATTCCCCCTTCTCCTTCGCTCCGCGGTCGGATACCCACACGAGCTTCGAGCCGTCCGGCGAAAACATGGGGAAGCTGTTGAAGCCGCCTTCAGAGGTGACCTGCTCGAGGCCTTGCCCGTCGTCGCCGATGAGGAACAAGTGGAACGTGCGCCGCTGGGGATCGTGGCCGTTGGACGAAAAGATGATGCGCCGGCCGTCCGGATGGAAGTACGGAGCAAAGTTCGCCGCGCCGTTCCGGGTCACCTGCCGCTGGTTCCGGCCGTCGGCGTCCATCACGAAGATCTCCAGCTTGCTCGGCTCGACGAGGTTTCGGGCCAGCAACTCCCGGTAGCGCGCCAGTTCGGCCGGGTCGGTCGGATGGTGGGCCCGGTACACGATTCGCTTGCTGTCCGGCGAGAAGAACGGCCCGCCGTCGTAGCCCGCCACCGACGTGAGGCGCTTCACGTCCGTGCCGTCCAGCCGCATGGAATAGATCTCCAGGTCGCCGTCGCGGACCGAGGTGAAGACGATGCGGGAGCCGTCCGGCGCGATCGTCGCTTCGGCGTCGTAGCCGGGCGTCGTCGTCAGCCTCACGAGGTCCTCGCCGCGGAGGGTCGCCGTGTAGATGTCGTAATCGTCCAGGGACCAGCGGTACCGGCCCTGGGCCGACGGCTTGGGTGGGCACTCCGGACTCTTGGCGTGCGTGGACGAGAAGAGCACCCGCCGGTCCCCGGGCAGGAAATAGCCGCAGGTAGTGGTGCCTCGACCCGTGCTGACCATCCGCACGTCGCTCCCGCCCAATCCCATCACGTACTGCTGGTAGCAGCCGCGCCCGTCCCGCGTGGATTGAAAAACCAGGGATCGCCCGTCGAAGGAGAAATAGGCCTCGGCGTTCTGTCGGCCCTGCGTGAGCTGGCGGATATTGCGCAGGTGCCGTTCGGTCCTACCGCCGGCCAGCGCGCCCTCAGCGGGACGAGACGGTTCATCGCCGCGCGCGATCACCACGCCGTTCTCGAAGACCAGGTAGCTGTTCCATCCATAGAAGAACAGGAGGCGCGCGACCGGCTTCACCGCCTCCGGCGAGAGGCCGTAGAAGACGGTGACGACATGAGCGGGATCGTCCGGTTTCCGGAAGGACAGCAGCAACGCCATCCCGCTCCCCTGATAGTCTTTGCCCCCGACTCGAAACCCGTCCGGCCGGAGCTCCACGCCGGGTGGCAGGCCGCGCGCCGCCCACGCAAAGGCTAGCCCCGCGTTCGGTCCTCCCAGCAACAAGACCGACGTGTCCTGAAGATCCTTCCCGGCCGCGCCGACCTCGCCGGCCGACCGCAGCACCACACCCTCCTGTTTGGCAACCCGCTCCGCGAGTTCCCGATAGGGCTCCGCCACGGAGTCCACGGCGGGGATCACGACGATCCGGCGTGGGTCGGTGACGAACAGGTTAAGCATGGGATGCAGTTCTCGGCGGGGAATCCGACGGAATACGTGATAGTCCGGGTCGGCCTCGGCCTTGACGTCGGCGGCGCCCGCTCGCTCGATCCACCGGGCGAAGAACGGGCGCAGCTCGCGCGAGGAGACCCGGCTGAAGAGCGCTTCCAACTCACGCCAGCCGATCCGCCGGCTCCCGTACTCGGCCACCAGCGTCCGGAGGGCCGCGAAGAACCGGTCGTCGCCGATCTCTCGACGCAGCATGTGAAAGACCATGGCGGCCTTGTTGTAGCCGATCGCGTTGTCGCGTTGATCGGACTTCCGCTTGAACCGAATGACCGGATAGTCCTGATCCGGCGGGACGTACACCGCGTAGCTCAGCAACATCATGCGCCGCTCCTCGCGGGCCTTCTGCAGATCGCCTTTCAGATCGTGCCAGTAGTAGTTCGCCAGGTACGTCGTCAGCCCTTCCGCCCAGTTTCCGCCATTGTCGTTGAAGACGTGATTGCCGATCCAGGAATGCACGATTTCATGCCCCAGAGCGTAGGGCTGCGTGTAGTGGCGACGGATCGAGCCGGCGCCGAGGAGCGCGTAGGAGGGCATGCCGAGCCCGCTGGCGAAGAAATTCTCTCCGATGGAGAAGCGCGAGAAGGGATACGGGCCGAGCACTTTCGAGTACGCATCCAGATAGGCCTCGGCGGCCGTCAGGTATTCCTCCGCCAACCCGGCATCTTCAGGATAGAGGTAGGTCGCGATCTCCGTGTTGCCGTTCATCCGCATCACCACGACGAACTTCCCGGCCGCCAACGTCAGGCCTTCAGCCAGGCAATTGAAACGCCCCTCAGCCGAGACTTCGGGGCTACGGAAGCCGCAGGCGCTTGTGTCCCATGTCGTGACCGTCGCATCGGCTCTGGCCTCGTGGGCGACCAGGCCACCCTGCCCGATCACCTCCCAGCCGGGCGGTATCGTGGCCGTCACCCGGTAGGAGGCCAGGGAATCCGGCACGTCGGGATACCAGTAGGTCTCGGGTCCGATGTAGACGCCCTCGGGCCCGACGTACCCGGATGTCTCGCTGGGAGTCACAAACCGGAGGTGCCGCGGCTCTTTGGGCGGGTCGTTGATCTCGCCGGCGTAGTCGAAATCCACGATCACGGTCTCTCCGGCTCGGGCCGGGCGGTCCAGCCGGACCACGATCTGGTGCGCGTGCAGCGTATCCAGTTCGGTGGACGGCGGCAGCGGGCGAGGGTAAAACGGCAAGAGCTTGCCTTCACTGGACACCCAGGCGACCACAAGGGCCTTGTTGAGCGTGACGCTGAACTCGCGGACCTCCCGGCGGCTGACCTGGATCGTCACGCGATCCAGGCCCCTCATCCGGTGGGACGTCGGATCGATCGCCAATTGGATCTCATGCCGCTGCACGCTGATCGCGCCCAGATCGGCGGCCGGCGCCCCGGGGGAGGAGAAGACGGAACAGCCCGGTCCCTCAAGCAGCACGACGATGACCAGAACCCACAGGAGGCTCATGACTCTCCCAACAGCGCGTCGATGAAATCTTCGGGCTCGAAGGCCTGGAGATCTTCCACGCCTTCGCCGACCCCGATGTAGCGCACCGGAAGTCCGAGCTCACCAGCCACCGCCAAGACGATGCCTCCCTTGGCCGTCCCATCCAGCTTGGCCAGGATCACCCCGGTCACGCCGAGCGCCTCGTGGAATTGCCGCGCCTGCGCCAAGCCGTTCTGGCCGACCGTCGCGTCCAGGATCAGCAAGACGTCATGCGGCGCGCCCGGCATCGCCTTGCCCAGAGTGCGCTTGACCTTGCGCAGTTCGTCCATGAGATTGGACTTCGTGTGCAGGCGGCCGGCGGTGTCCACCAGTACCACATCGGCCTTGCGCGCCTGCGCCGCCGCGACGCCGTCGTAGGCGACGGCCGCCGGATCGCCGCCCGCCTGATGCCTGACGACCTCCGCGCCAACGCGCTGCCCCCAGAGAGCCAGTTGCTCGCCAGCGGCCGCCCTGAAGGTATCGGCCGCCACCAGCACGACGCGCTTGCCCTGCCGGCCGTAAAGGCCCGCCAGTTTGCCGGCTGTGGTGGTCTTGCCAACGCCGTTGACGCCCGCCAGCAGAATCACATGGGGCGAATGCAGGACCGTTGCCGCCCTCCCGTCGGTCCGTAACCGTTCTATCATCACCTTCTTGAGGACCGCCCGGATGGAGTCGGCATCCGCTTCACCAGATTGCCGCACCAAGCCCCGCACCGCATCCATCAGGGCCGTCGCCGCCACGACGCCCACATCGGCGGCCAGCAACGCGGCCTCCAGTTCCTCGCATAGCTCTGGCGTGAGCGTGCGGCTGCCGGGAAGAAGACGGCGGATGGTCCCGAGCAGACCGTGCCGGGTCTTTGCTAACCCAGCGCCTAGTTGCCCTAGCACATCCACGTGCTTTTTGAGACCTCCACTCTTTCGTTAAACGTTATACGTAAACGGTTTCTTTTGGTCTTCCACGATTAACGATTAACGTTTAACTAATAACGGACGTCAGCCTATCGCCTTCAGGATCGCCTTCTCTTTGCGGGCCATGAGGACCGCGTCGCGAGGGCCCCGTTCGTGATCGTAGCCCAGCAGGTGAAGGACTCCATGGACCAAGAGGCGCCGGAGCTCCTCGCGAAGTCCGTGCCCGA
This sequence comes from Nitrospirales bacterium, assembly GCA_035642795.1. GTDB lineage: Bacteria > Nitrospirota > Nitrospiria > Nitrospirales > NS-4 > NS-12. The sequence continues at coordinate 4,755 of DASQRT010000112.1, read as the reverse complement.
GTTCAGCCGCCTGACGCTTGGCCGTCGGCGCCGAGATGACCACGTCGCCGAGCAGAAAAGGGGACAGGCTATGAAAAGTAGCCTGTCCCCTTTTTTCTTGCAAGGGAAACGCGAGCACGTCGGTCGGTCGGTCTTTTTTCCGATATCGGCGATTGAGGGCGCGCATGCGCCGATCGGAGACCAGCTCCAGGCTGAGCTCCGAGTTGTCCGCTCGCGCGGCCGACAGGACAGCCTCGGCCGTCCGGCGCAGCCACGCCCGATCGATCGCCACCACGCGTTGACGGTTCTGCAGGACGACGGGCACGGCGATCAGTGAGCGCGACGGGACTTTTTCGGGCCGGGATTTTTCTCAGAATGGCGTTCGTAGGCCTTGATGATTTCCTGCACCAGCCGATGCCGCACCACGTCCTTCTCGGTGAAATAGACGAAGGTGATGCCGGGGATCTCCGCGAGGATGTCCCGTACTTCGATCAGGCCCGAGACCCGGTCACGCGGCAGGTCCACCTGTGTGATGTCGCCGGTCACCACGGCCTTCGAGTTGAACCCCAGCCTGGTGAGGAACATCTTCATCTGTTCCGAGGTGGCGTTCTGGGCCTCGTCCAGGATCACGAACGAATCGTTGAGCGTGCGTCCCCGCATGAACGCCAGCGGAGCGATCTCGATCTCGCCACGCTCGATCAACCGATTGGCCCGTTCCAGATCCATCATGTCGTAGAGCGCGTCGTAGAGAGGCCGCAGGTACGGGTTGACCTTCGCGATCATGTCCCCGGGGAGGTACCCGAGCTTCTCGCCCGCCTCCACGGCCGGCCGCGCCAGGATGATCCGGCTCACTTCGCGCCGGCACAGGCTGGCCACCGCCATCGCCATGGCCAGATACGTCTTGCCGGTCCCAGCCGGGCCGATGGCCAGGACCAGATCGTGCGCGCGAATGGCCTCGAGATAGCGTTTCTGCATGGGAGACTTCGGGAGGATGATCCGCTTGGACGTGTTGATCTCGAAGTTCCCGCGGACGCTGTTCTTCCAGGCGGAGGCGCCTTCCCCTCCCTGGAAGGTCCGGATCGCAAACTCGACATCGTCGGGGCGCAGCACCATCCCTTCTTTCATCAGGGACGTCAGCCCACCGATGAGACGCTCCCCCCCTCGCACGCCTTCCATCGGCCCTTCGAGAAGGACTTCCTCCCCACGGGCCGACACCCGGATGCCAAAGGCATCCTCGATCATTTTCAGATTAACGTCCCGGCTGCCGAAAAGGTTGGAAGTGTCGATGCCTTCTTGGAGTTTGACCTTGAGGAGAGCCACCTTGGACAAGCGCGCCGACTGACTCCTTATGAGGACGTTAAACGTAGGTACGATTCGCGATTAACGAATGAGCCGGACGTTGACCATTGTAGCAAGCAGAGGGCGAAAGAGACAAGAGCGGGTTATTGCTGAGCGGCCGCAGTCGGAGGCTGCGCGTCAAGATCAAACTCCTGCTGAGTGACCCCGTTATCATTATCCTTCGCGACAAGGACCACGTGATGCTTGCCCAGATTCTCCGGGGTGAGTTTCCAGACGAGTTGCTTGGTGGCGGGATCGAGCGTCATGCCTGGGGGGCCCTGCTTGAGTTCGAGCGTGACGGGATCCTCATCCGGATCTGTGACGACCACTTGGTAAGTGTACTGGCCGTCCTTGATCTCAGGGGGAGGCGTTGAAGTGAACCTGGGTGGCGAATTTTCGATGGTCACCGCCGGACTCGCTTTGGGTACGCGGGTGGCCTTTCCATCAGAAGCCGTGATAAGAACCCCTATCGCATCCTTCTTCACAAAAGGCTTCGTATCAAGCGTGTCTGTCTTGGCTTCTGGAATTTCCTTGGTATTACGAAACCACTTGTAAGTGAGGATGACTCGATCACCGTCAGGGTCAGCGGCGACCACACGAACCTTGAGTGGTTCGCCCCGGTGGACCGGTACTGGCTCCAGATAGATTTCCGCGATATCGGGAGCCGTATTCCCTACCGTCACGGGATCGGTTGTGTAGACTGCGCCGTCCACCTTGCCGTCGTTCGGGATTAGTTGGGTCGTAATCCGGTCACCGTTCTTGAATTGTTCGGGCTTAAAGGACGGTTCCGTGGCGCCCGGCACCGGGATGCCGTTGACAAGCCACTGGTACTTGTACGTCACCCGGTCGCCATCCTGATCTTCGCCCTGGATGTAAACGCGCAGTTCTGAATCCGCGGTTACGTCAACCGGGAAGACTTCGCCTACACGAATGACAGGAGGGTGGTTGCCACCCACCAAGACAGGAGCGCCTACTCTTGGTGAAGACGGCGCTTGCGAAGTCGGCTCCGCTTTGCACCCCCAGAGGTACAAAGCGACGAGGAGGGGTGCCGCGAGCGCGGCGCCCCTCCCGACTCTCTCTAATACGAGTTGGATAGTTGCCGAGTCCTTCTTACAGATCACGCCATGATAACATGCGGCTCCACAAGGATCCAGCCGGTTGTGCACAAGTCTGGAGTACTAGGCCGGTACTGGCTTGGATGAACCCTGTGACCCGGCTGGCACATCCTTGGCCCGAACCGCCCGTCCCAGACCCTCCCGATCCCTGGCCGCCGACTTGGACTGCCATCTGCGCTGGGAGGCCGTAACCGAGCGAGATGGACTTATTCGCTAAGGTGTTGGAGCCCGACGTAGTAGTCCCTAGCGCTGGCGACTGAGCATAGGCGCCTCCGGTGCCGTAATACAGCCCGTAGAGGTAGCCATTGCCTTGGATCGAGCACACATTCGCGGTCGGAAGAAAAGTCGAGAAGAAAATCGTCCCTGCCAACAGCGTGCCGGAACTCAGATTACGTTCACCAAAAGGCGGTGGCGGCGGGGTGAAGGCGTTGGACAGCACGGTAAACCAACCATCCATGTTTTGAAGCTGATTCACCAGTGAGGCCTGTGAGTTCGTAAAGTTTCCGGTGCCACCGGTATAATTGAAGTCGACGTTGCTGCTGATCGGACAGGAGGTACAGACCGCGACATTGGTAACATTGAAGAGGTTATTCCGCTGGACCGTTTGACTAGGGCTCCCCTGCGTCATGAAGGAATCCTTCACCCCAAAATAGTGTTGGATATCAGTGTTGGTCTTATCGGTGTTGGTGAAGAATCGCCCGGTGCCGAAGAACGCCCAGATGTTATGGGAATCGTCCGTACTGAGCACCGGCGCAGAGAGGACCGGACCGACATTGCACGGTGACGCGGAGGCACATGTCGTCGCTTGCGAAGTCGTATAGGCGAAGTTGTTAATCAGTGAACTGGGGACCCCGGCGTTGCCCCACGTCGTCGGGTCCGTGTTTCCGTTGTTGGTGCTAAGGCGCCACATCGCACCCCGCCACGTGGGATTACTCCCGTTACACGGACTGGCGGTCGAACCCGTACAGATCGAGCTCCCTCCATAGATCACATCCACGCGGAAGTCGAGATTAAGATCGACCGCGTTCAAATCGCCCATCAGGGCTCCAGCCTGTCCGGTGGAAAAGGTAAATACCTGACGGGTAGCGCTGGTGCTATCCACGGCAATACACGGGGCCGTTGTGGAACAAGTCGTGATCCCAATCGTACCGGCATTCTGGTTGACCGCGCTATAGGTCGGCCCCTTCATAAGATTGACCACGTAAAGCTGCGCAGTCTGGCTGCTGCTGCTGTCAAGGGCCGTCGGGCCGCTCCCAAAGACGACATACCATTTCTCGTTGGTACTGGACGTCTTGGCATCAGTGATCGGATTCGTCCGAATGACCACCGGCGCAGCCGTGGTCAGACCCAGGTTCATGTCCCGGAACGTCCACAGCAGGACCGGGTCATGTTCCGGGTTGGTGATGTCCAGCACAAAATACGAAGAGAGGAACGCGCGGTAATCGGTCGGACTCGTTCCCGCAGCGTTGGTATCCGTCGTATTGTTGTTCGCTGGAGAGCTGAAGTCGGAGTTCACGGTCCGTAACCCCGCGCTGGTACTGGGACAGCTTGCACAGCTGCCGCCGAACTTAAACCCTCCGATGAGAATGGTGCCCCACCCACCCGGATGGTCGCTATCGGGCGTGAAGATTCTGGCATCCGTGATTTTCGGAGGCAGATCGGTGTAATACACGTGACTGTAATTAGCATTGGTGAGCCACTGGAGTTGCGGGAGCAGGTCCTGGGGGATATAGGCCCAGAGTTCAGCGCCAAGGGGGACTTGGGCGCTATTCGTACGGGTGGCATAGGTCGATGGAGCGATGCCGTCACACGGCAGCGACGAGCAGACGTTCAGGCCGGTCCCAGCCCCATTCAACTTCATGGGCTGGGTCGAGAACGTCACCTGCTCGACGACAGGAGTGGACGGATCGTCGCCCGCCCGTAGGAACCCTGAGTTGAAGGCGTGCATCATGCCGTCGTTGGCTCCCACATAGAGGACCTCCCGACGATCCTTGTACCGTTGGAAGAAGCTGGCATAGGTCACGTCGCCATATAGGAGATCGAAGCGCTCTTTCGGCGCGCTGACTGCGACCGGAGTCGAGTCCAGAATATCCCCCAGCATCCACGTGGTGTTGAGCACGGGAGTGCCACTGTCGTCTATCGTGCTGATGCGCCGGTCGCGGCGGCCGAACACCACATTCCCGCGAATGAAGTTGATGATGTTGGTCGCCTCCTGCTGCGCGATCGCCTGAGGGATTGTGCCATCGGCATTCGGCACGGTATTGTTGCAGTTGAGCGAATTCGGACTGTGCGGCGTGGGGGTCGCATTGTCGGTCGTCTTGAT
>DASQRT010000111.1:0-5780 GCA_035642795.1 Nitrospirales bacterium | reverse complement strand
AAGGGAATGAGTATAACAAGTGGGTGTTCGCCGCTGACTACGCGAGCGGTAAAAATTACATCGGTGGAGGAGGATTCGGGATCTATCGCTACTTCACCAAGGACATCAGTCTCCTGACCGGACCGGTATGGTTCAACGACCATGTCATCAACGGCCAGTGGAAGTGGACCGTCCAGCTGGACATTAACTTTTAGAGTATTTGTTGCGTAAAGAAGAGTGGTGCGGCCGGTCGTCCAATGGTGTGCACCGGCCGCCGGTTTCGCGGGCTTTTCACGGCCATTTTGATCAGACTGGCGGCGGGAGCCGCCTGCAATCCGGCGGTTGTGTGGAAGGGGCGATTCGGCTATGATGACTCGCTCGATATCCTCGGTGTCCACCGGGGGGCAGTGTCATCGGGATATTCGTGAGGGAGTTGTTCGTCTCCAAGACGATCAACCCGGCAGGGTGTGAGGAGCGAGTCTATTCGTAGTGGGACGGCCTGAACGGTAGAAGGCCTTGCCGCATAGCATCTGGCTGGCCTGAGAAGAAGGGGGCAGGCGTTCATGAAGAAAATCGAGGCGATCATCAAGCCATTCAAGCTGGAGGAAGTCAAAGACGCCTTGACCGAACTGGGCGTCTATGGCATGACAGTCTCGGAAGTCCGCGGGTTCGGCCGCCAGAAGGGACACAAGGAAGCCTATCGGGGAACAGAGTACACCATCGAGTTCGTGCCGAAGACCAAGATTGAGGTCGTCGTCGTGGACAGTCTGGCGAACAAGGTGGTCGAGACGATCATCCGGACGGCCAAGACCGGCAGCATCGGAGACGGGAAGATCTTCGTCTCTAATCTGGACGAGGTTGTGCGGATCCGGACAGGCGAAACCGGAGACCGCGCCCTGTAACGGCTTATGTTGGAATCTCTCCTCAATCGGGCCCCCAACGTCCCGTGGACCAGGGACGCCCTAGAGACGCGTCGCCAGGCGATTGCGGCCGCTCATGCCCGCGGTGCAAGTGGCGTGGAGACTGTCACGGCGCTGACCGTCCTGGCGGATGACATCCTGCGTGACCTCTACGCCCTCGAGTACGCAGGGACGTTCAGTCCTACAGGGGTCGTGCTGGTCGCCCTAGGCGGCTATGGACGCCGCGAGCTGGCGCCCTATTCCGACATTGATCTCATGTTCCTCTATGAAACGTTGCACGAACGAGAGGCCAGGGCCGTGTCGACGGTGATCCTCCACGTCCTGTGGGACCTCGGTTTCCAGGTCGGCCACAGCCTGCGGACCATTGCGGACTGCCGGTCCATGGGTCGGACGGACTTCACCATCCGCACAGCGTTGATGGAAGCGCGCTGGCTGGCCGGAGACCAGGTCCTCTTCGACAAGTTCACGCGCACCTACTGCGACCAGGTTTCGGCAAAAGGCGTCCAGGACTACATAGCCCAAAAATTGGCGGAACGGCAACAGGAATACGGCAAGTACGGGTCAAACAACTTCCTGCTGGAACCGAACATCAAAAAAAGCCGGGGCGGACTGAGAGACCTGCACCTGCTTAAATGGACGGCTCTCGCGCGATACGAGGCATCGTCATTTGAGAACCTCTCCGCCAGCGGCCTGCTGTCAGCCGGAGATGTGGCGGCGCTCTGGGACGCCCAAGAGTTTTTCTGGCGCGTTCGGAATGAGTTGCATTTCTACGCCTTGCGTGCCCAAGACATCGTAACCTTCGACGAGCAGATCCGCATCGCGGGGCTGTGGGGATTCAAAGACCTGCCCCACCTCCTGGCCGTCGAGCAGTTCATGCAGCAGTATTATCGGCATTCCACCCGTGTCTGCGACATTACCAGCCGGTTCGTATCCCAGGCCATGCAGCGGTCGGTCTGGCAGCGGCTGGTCGCTTGGTTCCCGACGCGGCGTGTTGAACGTTACTTTGAGCTGACGAAAGATGAAATCACGGTGCCGCCAGACCTTAGGGAAGAAGCCTTTTCAGAGGGGAGCAGGGTTCTCCGACTCTTCCAACTCGCCCAAAACTATGGGCTGGCCATTGCCGACGACCTTGTGCAGGAACTGCCTGAGCGGATGGCGGCGATCGCTGACAAGGTCTTTCGCAGCGAGCCGTCACGACGGTCCTTCATGGCTATCCTCTCAGGGCCGGGACGGGTGGCCGACACGCTCGCTGCGATGCATCGGGTGCATCTGTTGGAGCGGTTCATTCCGGCGTTCGGGACCGTCCGCGGCCTCATGCAGTTCAATGCCTACCACAAGTACACCGTGGACCAGCACAGCCTGCTCGCGGTGAGTCAGGCCGAAGAGATCGGCGCCACGAACGGCCTCTTGGGCCGAGTCTATCGTGAGATCAAGCGGAAAGACCTGTTGCACCTTGCGCTGCTCATTCACGATATCGGTAAGGGGCAGGAAGAGGACCACAGCCTCATCGGTGAGCGGATTGCCGTGGATGTGGCCGAGCGGCTCGGCGTGGATGATCACGAGACACAGCTCTTGGTGTTTCTGGTTCGCTACCATCTCCTGATGTCCAGCACCGCATTCAGGCGAGATTCCTCTGACGAGAAGGTGGTGCTGCGGTTCGCCCGCCAGGTCGGCACGCCGGAAGCGCTCAAGATGCTGTTCGTGCTGACGGCTGCCGACGTTGCGGCGGTGGGCCCCGGCGTACTGACGCGCTGGAAGGAAACTCTGTTGGGTGATCTCTTTATCAAAACCCATACGGAGCTGGTGGGCGGGGAAGAGGCGGAGACGACCTATGAGGGCCTGCTCGATCAGGCGAAAGAGGTTCGGCAGGCAGTCCTCGTCCAGTTGGGCCAGCGGATGCCTCAGGACTGGCTCCGCAAGCAACTGGAGGCGTGGCCTGATCACTATCTGGCAGCGATGCCGGTCGAGCGCATCGTGACGCACCTCGAGTGGCTGGCGAAACTGGCCGACGCGTCCGTCTTGGTGGATGCGCAGTACGACCCCCCTCTGGGCACCACCGACTACACGGTGTACACTCAGGAAAAGATCATTCCAGGCATCTTCTCTAAGATCTCCGGCGTGCTGGCTGCGAAGGGACTGCAAATCCTGGACGCCCAGATCCTCACCCTGGCCGACGGCATGGTTGTCGATGTCTTCCGCGTCCAAGATCCGGACTGCCCGGACGGCACGCCGCCGTCCCGGATCCGTGATGTCAGCGACTCGATTGCCGCGGTCTTGGAGGGCCGCCGCTCGGTGGAAGCCCTCTTGCAGGAGGCGACCAGATTTGGTCAGAGCCGTCACGGCGTCCCTCTGCGCGAGCCGACAGTGGTTCAGGTGGACAACGACTCTTCGGAGCGATACACGATCATCGACGTGTTCGCCGATGACCGCCAGGGCCTACTCTACGTGATCACGCGGGCGATCTTCGACCTGCGCCTGTCCGTACACGCGGCCAGGATTTCGACCCGCTTGGACCAAGTCGTGGACGTCTTCTATGTCACGGACCAGGCGGGAGGGAAGATCGACGATCCCGGACGTTGCAAACTGATCAGCGAGACCATCACCGCTCGAATCGAAGAGTACGTGGGGCAGACGCAGACCACGCGCCCGGTCGTTCATCGGGCCAATGTGCAACGGAAATCATTGGGGATTTAATCTTAAAGGAGGGGTTTATGACTGCAAAGGAAGCATTGGAATTTGCAAAGAAAAACAAAGCTGTCATGGTAGACCTGAAGTTCGTGGACTTCCCCGGCACCTGGCAGCACTTCACGATTCCGATTGAGGAACTGACGGACACGGTCTTCACCGAAGGTTCCGGCTTCGACGGATCGTCCATTCGGGGTTGGCAGGCGATTCAAAACAGCGACATGATGGTCGTCCCAGATCCCGCCACCGCCGTCATGGATCCGTTCACAAACGTCCCGACCTTGAGCATGATCTGCAATGTCGTCGATCCCATCACACGCGAGAACTACAGCCGGGACCCGCGCAACGTGGCCCAGAAAGCCGAAAAGTATCTCAAACAGACCAAGATCGGGGACATTTCCTATTGGGGCCCCGAGGCCGAATTTTTTATTTTCGACAGCGCGCGCTATGACCAAAACAGTCACAGCGGGTACTACTTTATTGACTCTGATGAGGGTATCTGGAATTCCGGCCAAGCGGGTGATTTGAGCAGGAATGGCCCCAATCTCGGCAACAAACCGCGCCACAAAGAGGGCTACTTCCCGGTGCCTCCTATGGACACCCAGCAGGACATCCGCAGCGAGATGGTGTTGGAGATGCAAAAGATGGGCATCATGGTGGAGAAGCAGCACCACGAGGTCGCGACTGCCGGCCAGGCCGAGATTGATATGCGGTATGACTCGCTGACGAATATGGCCGACAAGATGATGATGTACAAGTATATCCTCAAAAACGTGGCCAGGCGCCACGGCAAGACCGTGACATTAATGCCCAAGCCGCTCTTCGGGGATAACGGGTCCGGCATGCACACCCACCAGAGCATTTGGAAGGAAGGCAAACCGCTCTTCGCAGGCAAGGAATACGCAGGGATCTCGCAACTGTGCCTCTGGTACATCGGTGGGATCCTCAAACACGCGCCGGCCCTTGCTGCGATCACCAACCCGACGACGAACTCCTACAAGCGATTGACGCCAGGCTTCGAGGCGCCCGTCAACCTTGCCTATTCCAGCAGGAACCGGAGCGCAGGGGTCCGCATTCCGATGTACACCCCGAACCCGAAGGCCAAGAGGATCGAAGTTCGTTTCCCGGACCCGGCCACCAATCCGTACTACGCCTTCGCCGCCATGTTGATGGCCGGGTTGGATGGGATCGAAAACAAGATTGATCCAGGTCCACCGGTAGACAAGGACATGTATGATCTCGAACCGCATGAAGCGGCGAAGGTCAAGCAAATGCCAGCTAGCCTCGAGGAGTCGCTGCGAAATCTTGAGAAAGACCACGCCTTCCTTTTGAAAGGCAATGTCTTCACAGAAGATGTGATCGAGACCTGGATCACTTACAAACGGGAGAAAGAGATCGATCAAGTGCGGATCCGGCCGCACCCTTATGAGTTTTTCTTGTACTACGACGTCTAATTGGAGAATCCGGTTCTCAACATGCAGTAGCGACGACGCATCGGGCTTCCCGGAAATCCAATGTCGTATTTCTGGGAGCTGAGGGGGTCAAAGCGGATCCTGGTTCTGGGATTACTGGCAAGGGCGCCAGTCTGAGAAGATTGGCGCCCTTTTTTACGCAAACGAGCAAAGGAGAAGGCAATGAAAACAATTTTACGACAACGAGTGATGGTGAATCTGCTGATGGTATTAGGCTTAGCCGCGTGCACGATTGTCGCCGTCATGGCGAATGTCGTGATGGCGCAGACAGCCACTGAAGCACCGCCAGTGACGAGTGCACCGGCGCCAGGAGGAGCCCCACCCGCGGCCGTTCCAGCTCCTCCCCCTAAGATTGATACCGGAGATACAGCGTGGGTGCTGACGTCGTCTGCCTTGGTGCTGGCCATGACGGCGCCAGGACTGGCGCTCTTCTATGGCGGGATGGTCCGGGAAAAGAACGCACTGGGGACCATCATGCAAAGCTTCATCATCCTCTGCCTGATCAGTGTCCAGTGGGTGCTGTGGGGGTACAGCCTCGCCTTCGGGCCTGATGTAAAGGGCATCGTAGGTAGCCTGGCGTGGATGGGCTTAAATGGCGTTGCGATGGACCAGCCGAATGCCGACTACGCGGCAACGATCCCGCACCAGGCCTATATGATCTTCCAGGCCATGTTTGCGGTGATCACCGTGGCGCTCATCACCGGGGCATTTGCCGAGCGGATGA
>DASQRT010000110.1:0-4240 GCA_035642795.1 Nitrospirales bacterium | reverse complement strand
GCATGAAGGCGATCAATCCCTTCACGCAGGAGCAGGTGCCGATCTGGATCGGCAATTTCGTCCTGGCCGACTACGGCACGGGCGCGATCATGGCGGTGCCGGCGCACGACCAGCGCGACTTCGAGTTCGCCAGCACGTACGGGATCCCGGTCCGGCTGGTCATTCAGAACCCGGAGGGCACGCTCCGCGAGCCGCTGGCGGCGGCCTACGAGGAGCAGGCGGGCACGCTGGTCAACAGCAGCCAGTTCTCGAACCTCTCGGTGGCTGAGGGGAAGGAGCACATCGCCGACTTCATCGAGACCTGTGGCATGGGCGTCCGCACGGTCAATTACCGGCTCCGCGACTGGGGCATCTCGCGCCAGCGATACTGGGGCACGCCGATCCCGATCATCTATTGTCAGAAGTGCGGCACAGTGCCAGTCCCGGAAGCCGATCTGCCAGTGCTGCTTCCCAAGGACGTGCCGTTCACAGGAAAGGGCGCCTCGCCGCTGGCCCGATCGGAAGCATTCGTGAAGGTTAAATGTCCGAAGTGCAAAGGCCCAGCCAGGCGCGAGACCGATACGATGGACACCTTCGTGGACTCCTCCTGGTACTTCCTCCGGTACTGCTCGCCCCACGAAACGACGCGGCCGGTGGATCCCGCGAAGGTGGATCGGTGGATGGCGGTGGATCAGTACATCGGTGGGATTGAGCACGCGGTCCTGCATCTGCTCTATGCCAGATTCTTCACCAAGGCCGTGCGTGATCTGAGGCTAGTGAAGGTGGACGAGCCGTTTACGAGCCTCCTGACGCAGGGCATGGTCTGCAAGGAGACGTACCGCTGCGAGGAGCACGGGTGGCTGCTGCCAGCAGAAGTCAACAAGGAGGGGTGGCGGTGCAGCCAGTGCGGGAAGCCGGTCGAAAGAGGCCGCGTCGAGAAGATGTCCAAGTCCAAAAAGAACATCGTGGACCCTGAGAATCTGATCGCCACGTACGGCGCGGACACGGCGCGCCTCTTCTCCCTCTTTGCCGCGCCGCCGGCGAAGGACCTGGAGTGGAGCGACGAAGGCGTGGAGGGCGCGTACCGCTTCCTGGGGCGGGTGTGGAGGCTAGTGCACGACTTGGCCCCGCTCATCGGTCGGCAACAGGTCTCTGAGGGCGCGCCTGCGGCTTCCGTAGCTGCGAGCTCACGGGCGAGCAGCGTTACTATCGCTCTCCGGCGTCTCACGCACCGGACGATCAAGAAGGTGACGGACGATATCGAGCAGGAGTTCCAGTTCAACACGGCCATAGCCGCGCTGATGGAGTTTGTGAACGGACTGTACAAGTTTGCGGCCGAAGCCAAAAGTACGGACCAGCCTGGCGAGGTTGCCACGCTGCGGGAGGCGGTCGGCTCCTTGCTGCTGTTGCTCACGCCTTTTGCGCCTCACATCGCGGAGGAGCTCTGGGCGGCGACCGGCCACGCGAAAAGTCTCGCCCAGGAGCAGTGGCCCACATACGATGAAGCGTTCATCAAAGCTGAGATCCTCACGATTCCGGTGCAGGTGAACGGTAAGCTCCGCAGTAAGGTGATCGTCCCCGCCGACTGGAGTGAGAGACAGATCGTCGATACAGCGAAGGCGGATGCGAAGGTCGGGGAGTGGATCAAGGGGAAGACGATCCAAAACGTCGTGTATGTAGAGAAGCGGCTGGTGAACATCGTGGTGGAGTGATCGCAATGGAATGTTCTCAAACAGCGGGCAACAGAGCGGGTCCTGTCGCCTGTGGCTCGGGGTCCTGTCGGCGAGTCACCCTGACGTGCTCAGGCGGCTTCCCTGTCGCAGCCCCGCAGACTCAGGTGTGCCGCCTTCCGCTCCGCCAGGGGCCCACTCGCCGCCACCCCCTCGCCTTCGCCGACATCGAAGCCCCGCTCGGAGCCACCCGCTGGACTTCAGAAGACACGAGAACATTCCAGTTGCTTAAAAAAGGGTGGTCATTGGCAGTGGTCATGCTTGTTGTACTTCATGGCTGCGGGTACGAGTTCGGCACGGCCGTCAAACCTGGGTCCGCGAGGGGCCTGCAGTTGGCGGTGCCGGTCTTTCACAACGACACCTTCGAACCCGTCTTGGACAAGCGTGTCACTGAGTTCGTGCGACGGCAGTTTCTGCAGGCCGACGGCTTGACCCTGATCAATGATGTCGGCGCCGCGCCCTTTGTGCTGAAGGGGCGCGTCCGGAGCTATGGGCTCCAGACCCTCTCGTTCCGGCAGGGATTCGTCAATGAGCAACGGGTCAACCTCGTCGTGGAGGTGACCTTCGAGGATGCCGCTGGTCGTAAAGTGCTCTGGCAGGAGTCCTACCGGACGTCGGCCGAGTTCTTCCAGACCAGCGATCTCGCCACGAACCGCGCGCGGCAGGATCGGGCAACCGAAGAGGCCTGCCAGGTGATGGCGGAGAACATTGTGTCCCGGGTCCTGGAAACCTACCCGCGATGAAGGCCAAGCGCGAGGGCATCGGCCTCCACGAGTTGAAGCGACAGCTTGCGGCTGACGATCTCGCTCCTCTGTATTTTGTCGTCGGGGAGGAAGGCGTGCTTCGGGACGACGCGGTGGCGGCGCTCCGTTTCGCCGTCCTCGGGCCTGATGACGCCAACATAGGTGTGTTCAACTCCGATGTGGTGTATGGGGATGAGACCGAGGCAGCGGAGATCCTGACACTCTGCGGGAACCTTCCCATGTTCGCGACACGGCGCCTGGTAGTGGTCAAGGAGGTCGGCGCCCTCAGTACCCGCGAAACCGAGCGGTTGCTGCCCTATCTTGAATCGCCGGTGGAGACCACGTGCCTGGTGCTGACCGGCGGGAAAGTGGACGGCCGCGTGAAATTTTTCCAAGCGCTCAAGCAAGCGGCCCTGACCGTGGACTGCGCGCCGCTCGATGCGCGGGCGCTGCCAGCCTGGGTGCAGGACCAGGCGGGCGTGCTGGGGCTTCGTCTCGACGAGGCGGCGCGGGTGTTGCTGATCGAGGCCAGCGGCGGCGACCTCGGCGTGTTGTGTCGTGAGATGGAGAAGCTGGCGGCCTACGTGGCGCCCAACACGCGTGTGACGTCGGCGGACGTCGAGGCCGTCCAAGGCGCGGACACAGGTGGCTCGGTGCACGACCTCATCGATGCCTTACAGCGCAGAGATCGCGTGGGCTCATTGCGGTTTTTGGGCAAGGTCCTCGACGCGGGTGAGCCTCCGCTTAAAGTGCTTGGCTTCCTGGCGGCCTGCTGGCGGAACATGTGGAGAGTACGGAAATTCTCGGAGGAAGTGCTCCGCGACTTCGAGTTGTTCAGAGAAACCGACTCTCGCTTGAAAGGCGGAGGCGGAGGGCGCCGGAAGGAACGGCTTGAGATGGAACGCCTGGTTCTGAATCTCTGCCGGGGCGCCGGCCGTGCTACGCCGTCACGCCCTTTCGCGTCTGTGCGGTGAGACGGGACAGTTTGCGGGAGGCGGCGTTGCGATGGATGACGCCCTTGGACGCGGCGCGCTGCAAGGCACGCGAAGCTTCGCGGAGCAGTTCCGTCGCTTGGTTGGTCTGCTTCTGCTGGATGGCGGTCTGCAGCTTCTTGATCACGCCCTTGACGCCGGACAGCACCGCACGGTTCCGGGCCCGCCGTTTCAGGGCCTGGCGGGCGGCCTTCAGGACATTCTTATGGACAACCGGCATGGTATGGCTCCCTTGTGAGACAGGGCATGAGTGCTACCACGGCGTTTGCTCCGAAGTCAAGGAACGCTCATGGCAATTGAGCCTCGCGAGCGGCTGATCCTCGCGCTGGACGTTCCGTCGGCCGATGAGGCCAAGCGCCTGCTCGACCGCGTGGGAGACGGAGTGACGTTCGTGAAGATCGGGCTGGAACTCTTCACAGCAGCCGGGCCCGACATCGTGCGCTGGGCCCTCGCGCAGCGCAAGCGGGTCTTCCTCGACCTCAAGCTGCTCGACATTGGAGAAACGGTGAAGCGGGCCACAGCAGCGGCCGCCGAGCTCGGCGTGACGTTTCTCACCGTCCACGCCAGCAGCCAGACCGTGCGGGCTGCCGTCGAGGGCCGCAGCCGGAGCACGATGAAAATCCTGGCCGTGACCGTGCTGACGAGCTTGGATGAAGCGGACCTGCTGGAGATGGGCATCGTGGAATCCGTCCACGACACCGTCCTTCGGCGCGCCCGCCTGGCTATTTCGTTGGGCGCCGATGGCGTCGTAGCCTCCGGCGTCGAGGCGGCGATGATCCGGAGGGAACTGGGCAAG
>DASQRT010000109.1:0-3414 GCA_035642795.1 Nitrospirales bacterium | reverse complement strand
ATCCGCTCGAGGACACTGGTGAAGCCCGAAACGGTAGGCATGTCGTCGGCGCGGCTGGCGCGGCTCGATGAAGTTATGCGGCGCCGCTATGTCGACAGCGGCTATTTGCCGGGCGTGCTGACCTATGTCTATCGCAGCGGCCAGCTGGTGCATACCGGCATATGCGGGCAGATGGACATCGAGCGCGGCAAGCCGATGCGCGAGGATGCGATCTTCCGCATCTTGTCGATGACCAAACCGATCACGGCGGCCGCTTTGATGATGCTGGCCGAAGAGGGACTGATCGGCCTCGACGACGCCGTCGACAGCCACATACCCGCATGGAAGAACCTCGGCGTATGTGCGACCGGCTTACCGTCACTGCTAGGAGAGGCTCCGCTCTGCTTTGCTACAACTCCCACCCTGCGGCCGATGAAGATCGTCGACCTCCTGACCCACACCTCCGGTCTCACCTACGGCTTCCCGGCGCGCACGGCCGTCGACGCCGCCTATCGGAAGGCCAAAGTGGCCTACCCTCAGACCCCGGGCGGGCTGCCCGAGATGATCGATCAGCTGGCGCAAATACCGCTCGATTTCTCGCCGGGAACGGCCTGGAATTATTCGGTGTCGTTCGACGTGCTGGGCTACCTCGTCGAAAAGCTCTCCGGCATGAGCTTTGGCGAGTTCCTGCGCACTCGGCTGTTCGAGCCGCTCGGCATGAGCGACACCGCGTTCTGGGTGCCATCGGACAAGACCGAACGTTTCACCTCCTGCTATGTGCCCGGGATCGAAGGCGGTCTGACATTGCAGGACGATGCCCGGGAGAGCATCTACTATGCCACGCCGCCGCGACTGCAATCGGGCGGCGGCGGCCTGGTTTCGACGGCGCACGACTATCTGCGCTTCTGCCGCATGATGCTGAACGGCGGCACGCTCGACGGCGTGCAGATCCTCAGCCCCAAGACCGTCGCGCGGTTCAGCCTGAACCACTTGCCCGACGGCCGGGATCTCGCGGATATGGCGGTGCCTGGATTGTTCAGCTGGTCGAGCTACGCCGGGGTCGGCTTTTCGCTCGGCTGCGGCGTCAACGTCGATGTAGTCAAGAACTCCCTGCCTGGCTCGCTCGGCCAATATTTCTGGGGCGGTGTTACCGGGTCCTATTTCTGGATCGATCCGAAAGAAGAGCTGGCCGTCATCTTCATGGCCCAGGTGCTCTTCACCAAGGCGCGCGAGACATTGCGCCGAGACCTGCGCAGCTTGGTCTACTCGGCCATGACCGAATCGTTCGCGTAAGGCCTACCAAGCAAGCGACGACTGACCTTCACCCCAACTCGGGAAAGAACACCCCTATGAAAGTCCAACCTCATCTGAACTTCGACGGGCGCTGCGAGGAAGCGCTCGATTTCTACCGGCGAGCGCTCGGCGCCGAGGTGACGGCGCTGATGCGGTTCAAGGATAGTCCCGAACCCGCCATGATCTTGCCGGGCTCGGAGAACAAGGTCATGTATTCGAGCTTCCGCGTCGGCGACGCGATCATGCTTGCCGCTGACGGACGATGCCAGGGGCAGACGAACTTCCAGGGCATCTCCTTGGCTCTCACAGTGCCGAACGAAGCAGCAGCGGAACAGCGGTTTGCCGCGCTTTCCGATGGCGGGCAGGTCCAGAGCCCCCTGGCCGAAACCTTCTTTTCGCCGCGCTTTGGCATCGTGGCCGACCGGTTCGGGGTGACGTGGACCGTCCTTGTGCAATTCAATGTAGCACACTGGGTACGTCGCACTCTGGCCAGCGGCGGATTTTGGAAGCACAAATGAATTCGGTGACGGTGATGGAGCTGGCTGCGCCGTTCGAGATGACGCAGCCCGCCATCTCTCGCCACCTGAAGGTGCTCTAGGGTGCGGGACTGATTGTCCGCCGCATCGAGGGCACGAAACGCCCCTGTCGACTGGCACCAGACGGGATTCTGCAATCGATCAATGGCCTGAGATACTGCGTGATGCCCTGTCGAAGAATTACGACCGGCTTGACGAGGTTCTGGCCACCATGAAGCCCGTAGAGCGAAAGGATATGCGATGAGCAAGATGACGCTTAAGACAGCAGGCGACAGACATATTGTTGTGACTCGGCACTTTGCGGCGCCGCCCGAAGCGGTCTACCGCGCCCACACCGAGCCGAGTATGCTTCAAAAGTGGCTTCTACGCCCGGACGGCTGGACGATGCCCATTTGTATCAGTGAGGCGCAACCGGGCGGGAAGATCCGCTACGAGTGGACAAACGGCAAAGGAGGCGGGTTCCACCTTACCGGTGAGTATTTGGATCTGACGCCATTCAGCCGGCTCGTTCAGGTGGAGCGGCTGCACATGCCCGACCCGACGCCGGACATCCACATGGAAAGGAGTTTCGAGCCGGACGGGACCGGCACGTTGATGACAATGCGAATGACCCTGCCCGATTCCAATACACGGGCGGCAATGCTTGCAACCGGCGTGGAGCACGGGATCGAAGCGAGCTACGTCCGACTTGAGACCATCATTTAGAGAACAGGCCCTAGCAGGAGCATAGTCTCGCTGCATACGGCGGGGGTGCATTACTGCCCTGCCTGCCGGCCGCGACTGGTTCTTTGGGACGGCACCGTCAGCGCAGCCCGGCTATCCAATGCGTTACCTCAAGACCACTATCTCACAAGCCCACCATCTCAGAGGTGCCTCATGGCAATGGTACGACAGCAGAGCACTACAACGCTTGGCACCCCCACCGACCGATCTGCCGAGGCGGTCGATGTAGTCACAGCCGCGCTCACCCCGCTGGTGCCGTTTTGCTCACCTACGACGACGAGCACCACCGGATCGCGCTTGGCGTTGTCTTCGAACGGCTACACGGCGACGTCGTCCTCGAACGGCTACAAGGAAGAGGGGTCGGGCAGATTATCGCGGCGCGTGGCGTTGATCGATCCGAAGCCTTTGACGCGTCGCTCGATCGGAGAACTGTTGGCTCAGGCGTTTCCCGAATGTGCAATGGGCGTGGCTTCCACCTGCGAAGAATTGCTGGAAATCGATGAGAGCCGGATCGGCAGACCAGATCTTGTTCTCGTCTACATCAGAAGCGCGGGGTTAACGAACACTTGGGTACAAACCGCGCTTGAGCTGCTGCGGGTGCGGCTCCCGGAGGCCTCGGCCGTTGTGCTTTCTGACAAGGACGATGTTGACGAAGTCAACCGCGCTCTGACGCATGGCGTGCGGGGCTACATCCCGACATCGGTTGAGTGCGAAGTTGCTGTCGCTGCACTCAGGCTTATCGGCGCGGGCGGCACCTTTGTTCCGGCCGATGCGTTGCGCTCGACAGGCGCAAAGCCGGATGACCAACCGGAACGTGAACGGCAGAGGCGATCGGACGGACTGGACCTCACCCCGCGTGAGCTTTCGGTAATCCATCTCCTGC
>DASQRT010000108.1:0-19245 GCA_035642795.1 Nitrospirales bacterium | reverse complement strand
GACCCGGACGTCGTTCCCGTGCGATGCAGTGTTGCTCGCGATCGCCCGCGAAACGGCGGCGCGCGCGCGGGTGGGATGGTCCGAAGGGCCGGTGGTCACGGTTGCCAACGTGGTCAGCAAGGCCGACGAGAAGCAGGGGCTGGCCCGGGCCAGCGGAGCCATCGCCGTGGATATGGAGAGCGCGGCGTTCGCACGTGCGGCCCATGTTGTCGGCGTGCCGTTCCTTCTGGTCCGCGCGGTGTCCGATCGCGCCGACGAGGATCTCCCGATGGATTTCAATCTGTGGTTGAGCCCGTGGGGGCGCGTCCAGGGGGTGGCCCACCTGCTGAGGCACCCCTCCATCATTCGTTCGCTCCTACAAATGAGGAGGCATGTGGAACATGGCTCGCAGAACCTGGCCCGGTTCTTCGCAGCGCTAGTCGCCTCGCTGGATCGCAAGTGGGCGCCGGCGTGTCCATCTCCCGTGGCAATGGGAACCCGCTGATGCTTACGGCAGTCGCGACACAATTGGGAGGGGGAACCTTGGCGCTCCTCCGGGAGATGGGCCGCATGATGCTGTTCCTGATCGGCACGTTCGCCTGGATGGTGCGCCCGCCGTTCCGGTTCATGCAGGTTCTCAAGCAAATCCACTTCATCGGTGTGAAGTCCCTCTTCGTAATCGTGCTCACCGGCTCGTTTACGGGGATGGTGCTGGGCCTGCAGGGATACTACTCGCTGCGGAAGTTCGGTGCGGAAGGGTTGCTGGGATCGGCGGTGGCCCTCAGCATGATCCGCGAGTTGGGCCCAGTCCTGTCTGCCCTGATGGTCACGGGACGCGCCGGCTCCGCCATGACGGCGGAGATCGGTATCATGCGCATTACCGAGCAGATCGACGCCTTGGACACCATGGCCGTCAGTCCCATGCAGTACCTCATCGCGCCTAAACTTCTGGCCAGCATTCTCTCCATGCCACTCCTGGCCTCGATCTTCGACCTCATCGGCATTTACGGCGGGTACCTGGTCGGAGTCGATCTGTTGGGGGTGAGCTCGGGGTCTTATACCAGCTCGATGGAATCCAGCGTGGAATGGAAGGACGTGTACGGCGGGATTCTCAAGTCCCTGAGCTTCGGCTTGATCGTGGCCTGGGTGTGCACGTACAAGGGTTACCACACGACCATGAGCGCCGAAGGTCTGGGGAAGGCCACTACGGAGGCGGTCGTTCTGGCGTCCGTGCTCGTGTTGATCTGGGATTATTTCTTGACCTCGGTGTTGTTGTAATGGCTTCAGTTACATCCACGCCGGTGATTCGCCTCATAGGGGTGGAGAAGAAACTCGGTGGCCAGCCTGTCCTGCAAGGAGTGAATCTGGATGTGCCCCGGGGGAAAGTCACCACAGTCATCGGCAAGAGCGGCGGCGGCAAGAGTGTTTTGCTCAAGCACATGATCGGACTCCTGAAACCGGATCGCGGACAGGTGCTGGTGGACGGGACCGACATCACGCGATTGGGCGCGCGCGAGCTCAATGAGGTGCGGAAGAAGTTCGCCATGCTGTTCCAGGGCTCGGCGCTGTTCGACTCGCTGACCGTCTTTGAAAACGTCGCCTTTCCCCTCCGCGAGAAGACGAAGCTGAAGGAGGATGAGATCGAACGGAGGGCCCTCGAAATGCTCGACCAAGTCGGATTGACTGGGATGGGGCACAAATTCCCTGCAGAGTTGAGCGGCGGCATGCGGAAACGGGCCGGGTTGGCCCGTGCGCTTGTGATGGGGCCGGAGATCATGCTGTTCGACGAGCCTACCACCGGGCTCGACCCGCTCCTGGCGCGGACCATCCACGACCTTATCGTCGAGACCCAGAGGAAGTTCGGGTTTACGGCCGTCATGGTGAGCCACGAAATCCCGGAGGTCTTTGGCCTCTCCGACTACGTGGCGATGCTGCTGGACGGGGTGATCGTCGAGATGGCTCCGCCGGATGAGTTTCAGCGTACCCGGCATCCCGCCGTGCAGGAGTTCATCAACGTCGGACCAAGATCCAAGGCGGTGACCTCCGGGGTCGGCAAGGAGGCCCGGAAACCATGAGTGACACGAAGCTCGAGATGATTGTGGGAATCTTCGTTCTGATCGGGATCACCGCCCTGACGTACCTGGCGGTGAAACTTGGCAAGCTGGAAATCATCGGGGGTGGGAATCAAATTGAGGTCCAAGCGGAATTCGATTCCGCCGCCGGGCTCAAGACGGGCGCGACCGTGGAGATCGCGGGCGTGCAGATCGGCCATGTGAAGCGGATCGCGCTCAAGGGCGAACGCGCGCTCGTGACCTTCGTAATCCAGCCGGGCGTCAAGCTGTACGGCGATGCGATCGCCTCGATTAGGACCCGCGGCCTGATCGGCGACAAGTACGTGTCGATATCGCCCGGCGGATCCCAGAAAGAGCTGCCGCCGGGAGGCAAGATCCGTGACACGGAATCGGGTGTGGACCTGGAATCGTTGATCGGAGAGTTTATTCATGGCAACGTCAAGTGAGTCTGTCGTATGGTCTGTCATGCTGACAGTGCAAGAGGAGAGAGGTAATGCGACGGGATAAAAATTTCTGGGCGGCTATCCTGATCGGTGGTTTGGTTGGGGGAGGGATGCTCGGACCGACGGCATGGGCGGGACCTCCCACAGAAGCGGTCAGGAAGTCCGTTGATGAGGTGATTCGTATTCTGGAAGACCCGGCGTGGAAGAAACCCGAGAAGAAGGAGGAGCGCCGCAAGCTGTTGGAGCAGACCATCGCCCAGCGCTTCAATTTTCAAGAAATGGCGAGGCGGACGCTTGGGGCGGAATGGGCCAAGCGGACGCCGGAGGAACAGAAGGAGTTTGCGGGGTCGTTTCAGACCCTGCTCGCCAATACGTATTTGGGGCGTATCGAGAACTATACAGGGGAGAAGGTGCAATACCTCAAAGAGATGACCGACGGCGAGTATGCGGAGGTGCAGACAAAGATCGACAACGGCAAGACCGCCATTGACATCACGTATAAGCTGGAGTCGGTGTCGGGCGATTGGCGCGTCTACGACGTCATTGCCGAGGGAACCAGCTTGGTCCAGAATTATCGCGAACAGTTCAAGCGGATCCTGAGCAAGCAATCGTTCGCAGAGCTCTCAAGCCAGTTGCGTAAAAAATCCGAGTCTATCAAATCACCCGGATCAGGCAGCGCCGATTCGGCCCGGAGCCGATGAGTTCAGGTGGCACGTCGCCTTCGCCGTGCCAGGCTCGTGGCGCTGTGCGCCATGGCGCCGGTGCTGCTATCCCCATTTCCGGCGTTCGCCGAGGAGCGATCCTATTTCGTGATTCCGGCCGTCGGGACGTCGAAGAACGACGGCGTGGACGTCGGGGTGATCGTCCCGTACGTTTTCGCAGACGACGAGCAGCGCGTCTTTCAGATCGTCGCGCCGATGTACATCCACAACGAGTTTGCCGGCTCCCGTGGGGCGATCAATATCTACGGGTATCCAACGCGGGGCGAGGAATACAGGCTCATCGCCTCGTACACGGAGAAGACCGAGCGTAAGTTCCTCTACAGCTATCGGAATCTCTTCCTGCAGGGAGGCCGATTCAGCCTGGAGACGAATGTCGGGTTCTTCAAGAACGGGACGGCGCGGTTCTTCGGCATCGGCAACCAGACCTCGTCGGCCCAGGAGACCAACTACACCGACCGCGAGCTGCTCGGCCATATCACGGCAGGGATCTATGTCGGACCGGGCCAGCGGGTGCTCTGGACCGAGCGGCTCCGGAACGTCGAGATCCAGACGGGCGTGGTGCCGGATCTCCCCTTCACACAAGCAGTGTTTCCCGCAATCAAAGGGACGGGCGGAGGGACGGTGTTGGGTCACAAGCTGGCTTACTTGAACGACACACGAGACGACACGGTGACGCCAACGATCGGGCACTACTTTTCGATGTTTGCGGAGTTGGCGCAGACCCTCACGGCCAGTTCGCATACGGTGTTCAGTCGGTATGGGATTGAATACCGGACGCTGCTTCCGAACGCCACCAAGCAGTACACCTTCGTCTTTCGAGGCAGGCTGGAGGCCACGGTCGGCGGCGATGAAGTTCCCTTCTTCGAACGGAGCAGTTTGGGAGGGGAGAACACCCTGCGCGCCTTCGGCGTGGGCCGGTTCGTTGACAATCACTCCCTCGTTTTCAACTTTGAAGAGCGGATTCAGTTGTTTCACTTGCGAATCGTGGGCACCGTCGCCGAGATTGAGACGGCGCCTTTCCTCGACGTCGGCAAGGTGGCCAACTCGTTCCGATACAGGGCCTTCTCCCAGTACGAGGCCAATCCCGGGATCGGGTTTCGGGCGATCTCACGTCCCAATGTGGTAGCCCGGGTGGATTTTGCGACGGGCAATGAAGGGCAAGCCGTATTCGCGGGGCTGGACTTTCCCTTCTAAACACCGGGAAGGGACGCGTCACACGATAGCGACTTGGAATTCTTGACACTCAGGTAGGGCTATGTGACAATAGCTCGATTTTTCGTAGGGTTTTCCCATTTCCAGAGCGTGAGGATGGAGTTTGGAGCCACCAGAGGACGAGGGTCATGTCCATATTGAAGACGATTGACAGTCCGGCCGATTTGAAGCGGGTACAGGTTGAGCAACTGCCCGCGTTGGCCGAGGAGATCCGCGAGCAGATCGTGTCGGTGATGTCCGCTGTGGGGGGGCATCTGTCCTCGAACCTGGGCGTGGTGGAGCTCACCTTGGCGTTGCATTACCTGCTGGACACGCCCAAGGATAAGATCGTGTGGGACACCAGCAACCAGGCCTACACCCATAAGCTGCTGACGGGCAGGCGCGAGCATTTCCATACGCTGAGGCAGTATGGCGGGCTCAGCGGCTTCTGCAAGCGCGAAGAGAGCATCTACGACACGTTCAATGCGGGACACGCCGGCACCGGCGTGTCGGCGGCGATCGGAATGGCGGTGGCGCGGGACCTGGCGGAGCAACACCACAAGGTGGTCTGCGTCGTGGGCGACGGGGCGATGACCTCCGGCATGACCTTGGAAGCCATGCAGCATGTCGGTGGCCTGCACAAGGACCTGCTGGTCATTCTCAACGACAACCAGATGTCCATCTCCCGGAACGTGGGATCGCTCTCGGCCTATTTGAATCGCACCTTCACCGGCGAGTTCGCCTCCCATATACGGGAGGAAGCCAAGCATCTGCTCAAAGCGATCCCGCGGGTCGGCGATCAACTGACAAGGCTCGCCCACCGGGCCGAGGAGTTAGCCAAGGGCTTGGTGCTCCCCGGCGTCCTCTTCGAGGAACTGGGCTTCCGGTACGTCGGGCCGATCGACGGACACAACTTTGAGCATCTCCTGCCGACCCTCGAAAACGTGCTCAAATTGAAAGGGCCGACGCTGCTGCACGTGATCACCAAGAAGGGCAAGGGGTACGAGCCGGCCATGAAGGATCCGGTCTGGTTCCACGCCTGTTCGCCGTTCATCCGGGAAACGGGCCAGCCCGCCAAGTCCAGCACGAAACCGTCCTATACGTCGGTGGCCGTCAAAACGCTGTGCCGGTTGGCTCGCGAAGACCGGCGCATTGTCGCCATCACGGCAGCCATGTGCGAAGGAACTGGGTTGACCGCATTCGCGAAGGAATTCCCGGATCGCTTTCACGACGTGGGCATCGCCGAGCAGCACGCGCTGACCTTCGCGGCCGGCTTGGCGACCCAAGGTGCCCGGCCGGTCGTCACGATGTACTCCACGTTCCTGCAGCGCGCCTTCGATCAGGTAGTGCACGACGTGGCGACCCAGAACTTGCCGGTGACGATTCTGGTCGATCGAGGCGGGTTGGTGGCCGAGGACGGGACGACCCATCACGGGGCCTTCGACTACGCCTACCTGCGACACGTGCCGAACATGGTAGTGATGGCGCCCAAGGACGAGAACGAGCTGCAGCACATGGTGAAGACGTGCTTGAGCTACGAAGGGCCGGCCTCCGTGCGTTACTCCCGCGGGAGCGCGTGGGGCGTGCCCATGGACGCCGAGCCCAAGGCCCTGCCGATCGGCCGGGCGGAACTGCTGCGGGAGGGGTATGATGTGGGGGTGGTCGCCATTGGCATCACGGTCCTTCCGGCGCTGGAGGCGGCCGAGCGCTTGGCGGACGAGGGCATCGCAACAGCCGTCGTCAACGCCCGGTTCGTCAAGCCGCTCGATCATGCGTTGATCGTGCAGTTGGCTCGTCAGGTAAAATGTCTGGTGACGGTGGAAGAAGGCTGCCGCATGGGCGGATTCGGTTCGGCGGTGTTGGAGTCGCTGTCGGACCAGGGGATTGTGCACGTGCCGACCAAAGTGCTGGGGCTGCCTGATAAGTACATTGAGCAGGGGCCTCAAGACCTCCTGCGTGTGCAGTACGGGCTGACGGCGGATGGCATTTATGAGGAAGCAAGGGCTCTCTATACGATGACGGTTCTGGGAGTGGAGCGCCGGTAGTCATGTTCCTCAAGCGACGCAAGACAAGACAGATCCGGGTGGGGAGCATCCCCATTGGGGGCGGGGCGCCGATCGTGGTCCAGTCCATGACGACGCCGGACACCGCCGATGTCAAGGCCACCGTCGAGCAGATCCACCAGTTGGAGGAGGCCGGCTGTGAGATCGCACGGGTGACGGTCAATACGCCGGATGCGGCGAAGGCGCTCCCGGCTATCAAACAACAGACGACGATCCCCATCATCGCCGACATCCATTTTGACCACCGGCTGGCCCTCAAGGCGGCCGAGGTGGTGGACTGCGTGCGGATTAACCCAGGCAACATCGGCGCCTGGTGGAAGGTGGAAGAGGTCGTCAAGGCTGTGCAGGAGCGAAACATCCCGTTGCGGATCGGCGTGAATGGCGGCTCGCTGGAGCGGGAACTCCTGGCCAAGTACGGCTACCCCACGGCCGAGGCACTGGCGGAATCGGCCCTTAATGCCGTGCACGCGCTCGAAGACATCGGCTTCACTAACATGAAGGTGTCGCTCAAGGCCTCGGACGTGCATTTGATGGTGGATGCGTACCGGCTCTTTGCCCTCCAGTCCGACTATCCCTTGCATCTGGGGGTCACAGAGGCGGGCACGCTGCTGACCGGGTCCGTCAAATCCGCGATCGGCATCGGGATGCTGCTGGCCGACGGGATCGGGGATACGATACGCGTCTCGCTGGCAGCCGATCCGGTCGAGGAGGTCAAGGTCGGTTTCGAGATCCTGAAGGCCCTCGAGTTGCGTCACCGTGGGGTAAATGTCATTGCCTGCCCGACCTGCGGCCGTGTGGAGATTGACGTCGTCAAGTTGGCCAATGAGATCGAGAAGCGGCTCGGCCATGTCCGCGTGCCGCTGACGGTGTCGGTGCTGGGCTGTGTCGTCAACGGGATCGGCGAGGGCAAGGAAGCCGACATCGGCATCGCCGGCGGGGAGGGCCACGGCATTCTCTTCAAGGAAGGCAAGCTGGTCCGGAAGGTGAAGTCGGAAGAGTTGCTGGAGACGCTGCTGGCCGAGATTGAGATTATGGCTAAGGAACGGGAGGCCGCGTCCTCCAGCAACGGTGGTAACGGACACGAAGGGCAGACTGAGACTTCCCCTGGAACAGGTCCCGCTCAATCAGCTTCGGCGAAGAAGGACATTCCCATCATCAAGGTTTGAGCCGGACCGCTCGATCCGGTTATAATCCGCACTTACAAGGCGCCGTACCCAAGTGGCTAAGGGAGCAGTCTGCAAAACTGCGATGCGGCGGTTCGAACCCGCCCGGCGCCTCCACCCCAAGCTTGCTTGAATGGGGGGCTGGTAGGTTTTCTGTCTTCAGAAAAGCTGTCTCTCCCCGTTTTCATCTTGGATAAATACGGATTGACGAGGCTCCCTTTCCCGTGTAGCATGCATCATGACGTTTTGAGCCCGCTGGCTATCTTATCCCTCGCGTTTCCTGATCCCTCCTAACGCGATCGATTCCCCAGTCTCCGCCGCTCCTACGCCAGAGTCCTCTGAAGCGCTTGAGGCAAGAATGGATCAGGAATCCTTCCACTCGGTCGCGAGCTCTCCTGCCTTCGTGACCTTCGCCAAGTGCTTCTGCATTAATCCGGTCTATGTTGAAGGACACTATAGGAAGCGTAAGGGGTGGGTCCTTATCGACCTCGCGACAAGGGCGGAGACGAGCTTCAAGACGTTGCGTGACGCAAGGCATCACCTGATTCGCCTCTACGTGGAGGCCACCTCAAAGAAAATCGCAATAGAAGGTGCTGAAGCACCCGCCTGATTTGTAAATGAGTATCTACCATGAATGAGTCTGAATTGAGGGAGTTGATGACCGTATCCGGCTTCTTCGGTTTCCTCGCCCAACAGGTGAAGCTGAACCCTGATGAAGTCAAGCAGATCTACATGCACGGAACGCCATGGGGGTTGTGGCCGCCCGACTTGGACTTAAATCATGAAGCTGCCGAGGCCGGCGTTGATGTGTTCACGTACCTTGCCGCGTTGCAGCCGTTGCTCGACATGGACACACAGGAGAAAGAGGCTCAGCTTGCTGTCTACGAGGCCACACTGACAGGGGGTGAGACCACGCAGCCGATCCCGGCTGTTCGTACGCATGTGGAGAAGGTGGCCGCTTTATCGGGAAAGGACGAGGAAATCATTTGCAACATACTCCATGCGCTGTACGCCTATCGCCAGCGTATCGGCCAGTTGTCGATACAGAAGGTTGGCGAGTTGTCGAAACTCAAGATGGAGCAGGATCAGGCGGCCGCCATCGCGAAACTTCAACGCGCCTTGGTCGTGGAGATTGAGCAACGCAAAGGTCTCCTGTAGGACACTACAACTTCTCACCGCGGGTCCTGTCCTCGTTTTCCCATTCTTCAGCACTTCCAGTAAACCTGTTCAAGACGTGTAGGCGAGCCGGCGCGACTCTTTGAAGGCCTTGCCGGTCGGGAGAAAAGTGGGAATAAGAGACGCGCTTTAGGAAACGATGTTCGCATTGGAACATCAGCCGGTTAGAGCTATGGCAGCTTCTGGCATGGATTTTTCCGGACACCAGTGCCTAACACATGAAAATTGTACTTGACAATCAGCCGGGACACGTCTATGAGGGAACAACTTTTATCCTGAGTCCTCAGAGATGTCTGTGGCTGGTGAGCAGGAACTCGAATACCTGAGAGCGCAGGTTACTGAGCTCACGGCGGCCTTAAGGTGGGAACGGACCCAAAAAGAGCGGCTCCTTGAGGAACTAGGCAGATATCATGGAGAAATCAAGCGATTGGAGGGCAGGTTGACTGATCTTGAGCTTCGGTTTGCTGAACAGCTTGCTGATAGGAAGCACGAACCTGCCACTTCTTGATCATGCCCATTGTCAGCGTCTTGCCGTGTACCAGTGATGGCCTAACCCCGACTCGATTTCATACTGCCTCTAAGCCCCGCTTAGCTAGCCGCGCCGTTTTGCCCAATCAAACGCGAAGCGGAGTTGGATCGCCCAATACCCTTGGATCAGCCCTGACCGATCCACCGGTCGATCCTGTTCCTTATACACGCTGAGTTCCAGATCATGCCAGCGAAGGGCTACTCCCAGAATCCAATCGAGCTCAGAAGGGCGAATCCTGCTACGCGCGGTCCGATCCGTGAACATGTTGAAATCGCCGAAGATGATAGCCCAATTCCGATACACATCGAAATCAAAGTGTGCCACATATCGAAAGAGTGCCACTCCGCTATTATCCGGTCTGGCAAAGTAGCTTTTATTGAAAAAGAGCCAGCCAGGGCCTGCATACGCCGTGAGATTTTGATCAGGCAGCACTCGCTGCCACCAGTGAGAATCTTGTGCCGCCTGGAAATGGTAGGTCATTAAGGTATCCCAATAGATTTGCTTGAGGCCGTTTTTATCGAACGGCGCATCCCGCTCGTACTGGACGCGCCAGCCCCAGTGATCAACGAGACCCGTGATCCCGTACGTGGTATCCCATTCAGACAGCTTAATCCATCCATGTGTGCGATCGGAGAAAAAGTTCTGATCGGTATAGAGTGTGAAGTAGTGTTTATAGAGATCGGTTTCCAAGTGGGCCATGTATCGCATCCCCACTAGGCCAGTATTATCAGGGCGAGCGGTAAACGAGGGATTGGACACAAACCCAGCGGTCAGGAAATATCCCCCTAACAACGTTTCTTCTGCTTCCTTTTCTTCTGCTTCCTGGATCTCCTTTTCCGCCTCAAGAGAAGGTAAGGGCCGGCCGTACTTCTCCAATCCGTAGGCAGGGGTTTCGCCGAGCAGACCCAAGGTGTAGCCTAGACCACCGAGGGCAAGCGTGAACTTCCCGACAACCACGAGGGCCGAAGAGCGCGGAATTTTAAGAAAGGTCAGACCGAAGAAGGTAAGAAGGCGCTGAAGACCTCGGCCTAGCGGACACAATTTTCAAAGATCTCTTCGCAATGGTCCTCAGCTGCAAACGAAGAAGGCACTGACTGATAAGTGACACTCACTACCTTATCATTTTCAAGCGTCACTTTTGCCCGACATCCATGATGAGCCCTTGGCATACTTCCCTTTGTGCCCATAAAGGATTCTTCGAGCATTGGGGCTTCCTTATAGTACGTGAGGACCGCAGCTTTGCCACTCGTCGTTTCCCCGAGAGGTTGCCCCGCGCAGCTCAGAACCACTTGCCGTGATTTCCCTATTAACGCTTGCTGCACAGGATAACTCTTCTCCGTGGTTGGTGTGGCGCATCCAGAGACCTGAAGCCATGCCAACACCGCGAGTATGCTTACGAGAACGACGTCGCGATGCATGGCATGCTCAAGACTCATGGATTTCGAAGGTAGTCTACCTCAGCACCCGTCGGTAGTCCAGGAGGTAACACGCTTATCGATCCCTCATCGAATTGAACCGCGGGTCCCGCTGGTTGTTCGAGATGATCAATTGGGGCAACCACGTAGGAGATGCCTCCCAGCAACTGGATTTGTTATTGACGATCCAGGCAGGATTTGAAACAGTACCTACCCCATGGAAGCTGGCTTCGACTGGGTTAGCCGATATGGCGATGCGGCGATCTTTCTGCTGCTTATGCTTGGGATTTTCGGGTTCCCTGTGCCGGACGAGACATTGCTCACGTTTGCGGGCTATCTATGTTTCAAAGGTAAACTCGTTCTCGGGCCAACACTCGCTGTGGCTTTCCTCGGGAGCGTCTGCGGGATCACTCTTAGCTACGGGCTCGGACGTCTGTTCGGGCTTCATGCGGTTCGGAGGCTGGGCCCTTTGTTCCACCTCCGACCGGAGCACCTCGCCGAGACGCAGCGGTGGTTTGAGCACTGGGGCAAGTATGTGCTAATCATCGGCTATTTTGTGCCTGGCGTACGGCACCTCACCGGTATAGTGGCTGGGGCATCAAAGCTCTCCCCTGTAGTCTTTGCCCGGTTCGCGTATTCGGGCGCCCTCGTATGGTCCAGCAGCTTTATCACGCTTGGGTACGTGGTAGGAGAAGAATGGAAGCATCTATCCCAGCAGCTTCAACTCGTGCTGGTGATCGGAGCCACAATGGTATTACTCGGACTTGTCGTCGCCTCGCTTGTCATCGGCCGACGTGCCAAGCCCGATTAAGCCTCTCTACTCGCCCGTAATCAAGGCCATGCGCAGCTTCAGTCCTTCTAAACAGCTAACGAGCCGTGTTTGATCGCCCACAGCAGGGCGACGCGGCAGATTGCGAGCGGGGCGGTATCGGCACAGATTACGACCTTGTTCAAGAGCTTGGTGTTGATGACGCAATACCAGCACTCAGTGCCCTCGGGGTAGCCAAGCGAGGCGAGGTTTTGGTGTTTGTGTTTGAAATGCGGCGCGCCGAAATACACCCCGTCTTTGTGGATCATGGTTTCGACCACCGTCCAGGCGGCCGCGATGTCGATGGAGTAGGGCGGGATCTTGCTGTCGCTCTTGACCCCCATGACGTGCTCGGCTATCAGCGCGTCCAGCTCCGGTCCTGTCTGCACTGTCCTAGGATCGATCATCGCATGGGAGTGTACCACACAGGCAGGTGTTCCTCAGACGGGTATGCATTGACGCTGACCGCTCCGTAGTGATAGAGTCAGGGCCAATCACTAACCGGAAAACTCGCTCGTGGCTGTTCCCGTCTCCCAGATGTTCACCGTCGCGTCGTATGTGTTGGCCCAGAAGCTCAAGGGGGTCAAGCGGTACCCGCTCGTGCTCATGCTGGAACCCCTGTTTCGCTGCAATCTCGCGTGCGCCGGCTGCGGGAAGATCCAGTATCCCGATCACGTCCTAGATACGCGCCTGACGCCGGAGCGATGCTGGGCGGCGGCCGAAGAGTGCGGCGCGCCGATCGTGAGCATCCCCGGCGGGGAACCGCTCATCCACCCGGAAATGCCTCTAATCGTGAAGGGGCTGGTCGAACGCAGGAAGTACGTGTATCTCTGCACAAACGCTATTTTGCTGGAGCGCAAACTCGACGACTACACACCATCCAAGTATCTGACGTTCAGCATCCACATGGACGGGCTCAGGGAGGAGCATGACATGGCCGTCTGCCGGGATGGCGTCTATGATGTGGCTGTCCGGGCGATCAAGGCGGCCCTCAAGCGGGGATTCCGTGTCACAACCAATACCACATTGTTCGACGATGCCGCCCCCGAGCGCGTCCGCCAGTTCTTCGATGCCATGATGGAGTTGGGCGTCGAGGGCATGATGATCTCACCCGGCTACAGCTACCAGAAGGCGCCTGATCAGAAGAACTTCCTCAAGCGGCAACGGACGCGGGAATTGTTCTCGCGCATTCTGCACACGCCCAAGAAGCGCTGGCGGTTCAACCAGTCGCCGCTTTTCCTGGACTTCCTCATGGGCAAGGTGGACTACCAGTGCACGCCGTGGGGCAACCCTACCTACAACATCTTCGGCTGGCAGAAGCCCTGTTATCTGCTCCAGGACGGCTACACTGCGACCTTCAAGGAGCTCATCGAGGACACGAACTGGGACAACTACGGGACTGGCCGGAACGAGAAATGCGCCGACTGCATGGTCCATTGCGGCTATGAGGCTTCTGCCGTGGACGACACCTTCAGCTCGCTGCGAGGATTTGGCCGGACCGTCGTGGCCACACTCATGCCAACTGCCCGTTAGTTGTTTGCTGACGCATTGTGCCTGACGCTCAGCCCCACAGCACAAGTTCACCTTCACTTGAAGGCCGTACCTTCCGGCCGGCGAACGAAGCAGAGCTCCGAGACGCTGTGGAACTCGCCTTCGACTACCGGGGAGATGTAACCCTGGAATTGACTTCTAGCGAGAAGGTTGAAGGGTACATCTTCAACCGGAATAGCTCGGCCTCACCGCCGTTTCTTGAGCTCTTTCCCCAAGGACAGCCCGGCGAGCGGAAGATTCCCTATGCTGACATCGTGGGGATCGCCTTTACCGGCGAAGACACGGCGTCCGGGAAGTCCTGGGAAGCCTGGGTCAGGAAGAAGGAATCGGAACGCAAGGCAGAAGCCGCGCGCATCGCGGCGGAAGCCCAAGCCCGCGGCCACTTGTAATCAGCTTTTTCCCCGAAAGGCCTCCAGCGGTGATGGCCGACGACAGCACAGCATCCAACACCCGCTCCATCGAAGATATCCTCGCGCGCGGCTATACCGTCAAAACCGTCGAATACCTCCGGCATGGCTGGGACGCCTTTACGGACAATCCGGTCGGGTTTCTAGGGTTCACGCTGGCCTTGACGTTCGCCTCCCAGGTTGTTCCGCTGCTGGCACCAGTCGTCGGGCAAGTGCTCAGCATCGTGATCCAGATTGTGATGCTGGCAGGCCTGGCCATCGTCACGTGGAAGCATCCCAAAGGCGGGAGTGCGGTATTCGGCGATTTCTTTCCTGACTGGACGACGACGATGCGCTTAGTCTGGTGTACCGTCCTGGGTCTCCTCCTCGTCGCGGTTGGGCTCATCCTCCTGGTCCTCCCTGGCATTTATTTGATGGTCGGGTATACCTTTTCCTACATGCTGGTCGTGGATCGTGGACTGGGAGCCTGGCCGGCGCTCGAAGAAAGCCGCCGGGTTGTCCACAAGCACTGGTGGGGTGTCTTCGGATTGACGCTGGTGATGTTCCTCTTGATCGGCGTCGGCGGTGTGATCGGAGCCGGTGTTCTGGGAATACCGATCGGCTATGGACTTTCAGGGGTTTTCCCGGAGGTGAATCTGGATGAACTGCCCTTCGAAGTACCTGACATGGGCCTAACGGTCAACCTGGGCATGGTGATCGGGGTGGTGAGCGGTATGATGGTGGGCGGGGCAATCGGGGTGGCAGTCTCCGGGAGCATGCTGGGCGCCGCCTATGCCGACATCTTCGGGTTGGCTGCGCCCTCGCAGGCACACTTTTAGCTTACGGATTAGTCCTGTCTTCTACCCCGTTTTGGGAGGGAGGTTGGCGGGGCTGAATTTATTGACAAAGGTAGACACCTGTGTTAGATAGGCCGGACTTTAGCAGGGTTGGACGTGCCATTTTAAGGGTGCTGAGCACGGGAACGTCGTGGGGTGGCGCGGCGGTTTTTTTCGGTCTGGTTGGACTCATCGTTCCATACCCAGCTTGGGCAACCCACGAGACCGATCACCGGTTCACCATCTCAGGCTATGTGCGGGACAAGGATGGGAAGCCGGTCAAGGACGTTCGGGTGCAGGTGCGGGACCTGCGCGACCAGAGCGTTGACCCCGTCAACACCTACGCAGATGGAAGCGGATTTTACAAGGTGGTCCTCCACCTGCATAACAACAATGCAGGCGATCCCATCCAAGTCTCGGTCAAGGACGAGCGATTTCGAGTAGACGAGGTCAAAAAGATCCGAGCTGAGTATGATCCGAACGACCGGCGGACCGAACGAGAAGCGAGAGTAAACTTCGGCCCCGAACCGGAAGGGTCGCCAGTTTCCGGGGTAGGGGGATTGGTTGGGGCAGCAGCAGCGTCCTCATACTGGCTGTACGGGGTGGGAGGAATACTGGCCTTGGCGGCGATCGGCGTCGGGGTCGCTTGGGTCAGGCATCAGCAGGCCAAGGCGGTCCCGAAACGACGCGGAAAGAAACGTTGAACACAAGAAGGAACGGGGACTCGGGCGCTTGGCTTCTGGGGCGTGACGCCCTGAAGAAAAGCGTCTTTTTTATGCGAGGGATTCGTAGCAGGAAAGGAGCTTGAGGGCGGCTATGAAGATCAACAGTCTGATGGCCCTGGCAATGATCGGGTGTGTTGGATTTCTCTTGACGGGATGCGAAGGAGGCGATGAAGGCCCCATCCAGCCACCTCCGCCTGCTCCTCCGGAGTATGCGGACAAGCACATGCCGGCCGGGTGGTGGGCTGATGAGAAGATCATCGCCGAGGGCAAAGAAATTTTCGAAGGGGTCAAGAACATCGACGTCAATTGCTCGTCCTGCCATGGCAAGGACGGCAAGCCGGTCAAAGCTGGCGCGCGCGACTTCCGCAAGGGAGAGCGGATGAAACTCTACTCCGACAGCGTCTGGTTCTGGCGGATTTCGGAAGGCGTGCCCAACACCAAGATGAAGTCTTGGAAGAGCAAGCTGCCCGAGGAAGACCGGTGGAAGGCCATGGCCTACGAGCGGACCTTCGGGCTCAAGGGCATGGGCTACGATGTGGCCAGGAAGGATTGGGTCCCGTTGGCCGAACTCGGGAAACCAGCGCCAACGGCCGGGCCCGCGGCCGGCGGGGCGACTCCGGTGGCCGGTGATGGCAAGGCTCCGTCGGCGACACCTGCCAAAGATGGCGCCAAGAAGGGTGGGAAATAAGAGGGAGCGACTTTTAGTAGGGAGCGGAGAGGGCCATGAAGAACTGGCAACGTAGCCTTCTGATCGTAGCGGGGCTCCTGTTCGTCGGAACGGCCATCGCCTACGCCCAGCTGCCTGAGCCCAGGGCGCACGAGTTCCCCTACATGGGAAACCGTGGGGCTGTCTGGATCGTGGCCCAGCTCCATATCCTGTTTGCGGCGTTCATCCTCGGGGCGCCGATCTTCATAGTGGTGAGCGAGATCCTTGGCTGGAAGAACCAGGATGTCCGGTACGAGCGGCTGGCCAAAGAGGTCACCAAGGTCACGGTGATCCTCTACAGCATGACGGCGCTGACCGGCGGCCTCTTCATCTTTGTGCTGCTGGCCACCTACCCGCAACTGACGGCGTGGCTGATCAATCATTTCTTCGCCGTCTTCGCCGTCATGTATCCCCTTCTCTTTATCTTTGAGACGATCGTGCTCTATCTCTACTGGTACACTTGGGACGCCTTACAGGGCCACAAGAAGCTCCGGCACATCGCGCTTGGAGTGCTCCTGAACATCATCGGGTTGGCCACGCTCATCGTAATCGACGGCCCGACGGCGTTTATGAACACGCCGGCCAAGTTTGCAGAAGGAGGCATGGACCTCAAGACCTTCATCGAGACCACGGCGACGCTGTGGGACAAGATGAACAACTATAGTTGGTGGCCGCTGAACATCCACCGCACGGTCGGCAATGTGGTCTTCGGCGGGTTCATCACCGGTCTGATCGGGGCCTACATGTATTTGGCTGCCAAGAACGACGAAGACCGGGCCTTTTACGATTGGTTCGGATTTGTAGGCAACCTGATCGGCGTGGGAGCATTGTTGGCCCTTCCTTTCGCCGGCTACCTGCTGGCTTACGAGCTCTGCGATTACGATGCGTCCATCTGTCCCTACATGATGGCGGACCAACTCTCCATGTTTTTCGAGATGCAGGGGGCAATGGTCGGGTTGATTTTCCTGGCCAGCAACTATTACATCTGGCTGAGCATGAAGAGAATCGAAGGGTTGGAACAGATCCGGATGAGGACCACCACGCTGGTCCTCATGGCGAGCATCCCCGTGGTCTTTATGCTGATCTGGACCAAGTTTCCGATCCCGGACAAGTTCGCGCTCATCATACCAACTTGCTGGGTCACGCTCTTTCTGATTGCCGGCCGGTTTCTCAAGTGGACCGTCGGGGCGCAGACTTTGGTCAAGGTGGCGTTCCTGATGGTGATCATCGGCAATGCCATCTGGATGACGCCCCATGCCTTCGTGGCCACACAGGCCCTGGCGCCCGATGACGGCTCGCTCAGCTTGCCGCACGGGGAGCTCAGCCTGGGCTTTGTGACGATATCGTGGGGTGATCTGGCGCTGATGCCGGCGAAGAATGCCGCGGCGTTCACGCTGGTTTTCGTCACCGTCGTGAACTACATCCTCTACAATCGTGCCCTGCGTCAGGGGCGGATCGCCTGGGGCAAAATCGATTTCGTCGCCCAGTTCGTCCTCGTCTTCCTGGCCTTCAGCGCGATCTGGACGATGACGCTGATGGGCGCGGTCCGCGAGCTGACCCGCAAGTACTTCCACGTGTTCAATCTCCAATATGATTTCACGCCTGAGTCCTTCACGCCCACGCTGGCATATTCCAGTTGGGTGTTCACCGGCGTCACACTGACCTTTTACATCGTCGTGAGCTTTGCGATCATCTTGACGCTGCGAACGGGGAAAGAGAAGGCCCACGCCGAGGCTTCGAAGGCGGTCCCGGCCGTGGCCGGCGCGGAGTAGGGGAATCACTGTGGCAGCGCAGACAACCTTTTTCGGGGTGATTGTCAAAAGAGGGTTCCAGGGAATCGTGGCGGCTGTGGTGCTTTGGCTCGCGGCCCGGTTTCTCTTCCACTTTCCCCCGGTGTTTCAGATCATGTTCGTCCTGTACGCCTTCCTGGGAACGAGCGTCTTCATCTTGCTGGACGCGCCGTCTCTCTCTCCAGTCAGCGGCTTCAAGGCGGTGGTGTTGCTTATAGGATTTTATGTGGTGATCTCGTTGGTCTATATTGCCGGCGCTAGTGCGCTGCCGCAATATGACCCCATGGTGGAAAAGGGGAAGATCGAGAAGATTGTCAAGCCGAAGTTGGCGGCGACCGAAAAGGGCAAAATTGATGAGTTGCTGAAGCGCACGGAAGAACTCAATACCCAGAGCCAGGCCATCCTCAAGCGGCTGGAAACGTTGGGCGGCGAGGAAGCGAAGAAGATCGAAGCCTCGGTGGGCGGTGGCCCGGCCGCTGGCGCCGCCCCTACTGCGGCTGGCGGGAACCTGGTCGCGCTTGGCAAGGAACAGTACGACCTCCAAGAGTGTTACAACTGCCACAAGATCGGCGGGAAGGGCTCAGTCAAGAAGCGGGGGCCGATGCTGGATAATATCGGCACCCTCATGAAGCCCGAAGAGATCAAGGAAAAACTCCTCCACCCCCGGGCGTGGATGGCCGAGGGCTTTGAGAAGGAGTACAACAAGAAGCTGATGCCTGACAAGTACAAGGAACTCATGTCGGACCAAGAGATCGACGAGCTCGTGGCGTACCTGTCGACGTTGAAAGACACATCGGTTCCGACTCCCAAGCCCGTCAAGAAACAATAAGAGCGCGTCGGAACGACCACCATGAGCGGCTTGCAACCCAAGATCAAATCCAGGGTCCGCTGCGTGGACGGGGAGGTCGGCGAGATCATCCACGTCATTGCCGATCCGCTCTCTCTGGACGTCAGCCACATCGTTGTGCGCGCGAACGGGACCCAACGACAGGTACCGGTCAGCGCGATCGGCGCCGTCCGCGACGAGTCGGTCGAACTCACATGTAGTGTCGCGCAATTCACCGGCTTTCCCGAGCTCAAGCGCGAGGACTTCGTTTCCTCGAAAGAGGTCGAGATCCCGCACCTGGAAAACCGGATCCACGTGGAGCCAGGGGAAGTGCTCGTGCCGTTCCCCGAGCTGGAGAAAAACTGCGCGCGGCGGTCGTTCTTCGCTGGCTTCATCAACGTCCTTGGAGCGCTGATCGGCCTGCCCCTCGTCTGGCCTGTCCTCCGGTTCATCATGAAGCCCATGTACGTCCCGTACGACAACCACTGGATCAAGATCGGGAACATTAGCAAGATCAAGGCGGAAGACGTGGGCGTACAGTTCATCTTCAAGAAGTCCTTCAGGGACTCGGTGCTCCAGCGCGAAGAGGACAAGAACCATTGGATGGTCAAGGCCTCCCCCGAAACGCTCAAGAAGATCTACAAGCATGGCGACATTCCGTTTTACGATGAAAAGGGCGAGGTCGTCTGGGTCAACAAACAGACTGTCCCGTACGTCGCCTTCTCCGGCAAGTGTCCCCATCTCGGGTGCGGCTACAAGTGGCGGTCTCACAAAACGCGGGGCCAGGTCTTTCTGTGCCCGTGTCATCTCAGCATTTACGATGCCTCCGGGACTGTACTGGACGGACCTGCCCCTCGCCCCCTG
>DASQRT010000107.1:0-2891 GCA_035642795.1 Nitrospirales bacterium | reverse complement strand
ACCGAGAAGTGATGGCTCCCGTCGTTCTTCGAGACGAAGTACAGGTACTTGACCGGCGCCGGGTTCACCGCCGCCTGGATGGACTTCAGGCCGGGGTTGGCGATGGGCGACGGCGGCAACCCCCGGTTCATGTAAGTGTTAAAGGGAGTTTTCTTCATCAAATGGGCCCGCTTGAGTTTACCGTCGAAGTTGGGGATGCCGTAGATGACGGTGGGATCGCTTTGAAGCGGCAAGCGCTTCTTCAGGCGATTATGAAACACGGCGGAGATCAGTGGGCGCTCGTCGTCCCGGCTGGTCTCCTTCTCGATAATCGAAGCCAGCGTCACCACTTGGCGCTCGGCCATCCCGAGCGCCGCTGCCTGCGCCTGCAACTCAGGGGTGTAGGCTTCCTTGAACCGGTGCACCATCGCGCGCAGCACGTCCTCGGGCTTGGTCCGGCGCGGGAAGTGATAGGTGTCGGGGAAGAGGTACCCCTCCAACGTCCGACCCTCGATGCCGAGCGATTTGACGAAAGCGGGGTCCGCCACCAGGCGCGCCACGTCCGCTTCCTTCGCGATGCCCGCCTCCTCCAGCAACTCGCCGATCTGCTGAGCCGTGAGGCCTTCGGGAATCAAGACGCTGTATTGGATGACCTTGCCCTTGACCAGCGCGTTGAGGATCTCCGCCGGTCGCATCGCCGTATGCAGGTCATACTCGCCCGGCTTGATCTTCCGCTCGGCGTCCTGGACCTTGCCCATGAGGCGGAACCAGAACGGGCTCACGATCAGACCTTTCTGCGCCAGCAGATGGGCGACCTCTTTGAACGAGGCGCCTTCCTGAACTTCCACGACGTGATGGGTTTCAATCGCCTGGCTCGGCATTTCCAGGGCGCGATAACCGTAGGCGGCCACCGTGCCGACGAGCACGAACGCACCCACGAACGCCAGCGTCTGTTTCACCCCCCCGCCTTCCGTTTGAACTCCTCAACAACCCGTTCCAGGGCTTGTTTGAGACGATCAACTATCTTGCCACCCGCCTGCGCCATTTCAGGGCGCCCTCCTCCAGATCCTCCGATCTCAGCCGCCGCTGGCTTAATGAGTTCATTGGCAGGAAAGCGAGTCGCCACATCAGTTGTGGACGCAACAAGCAACGATGCTTTTCCGTCTTTAACCGAGCCCAATGCGAACGTGCCTGAGCCATACCGGTCACGTAATGAATCGTATAGCGACCGCAAATCTTTCATGTCCATGCCTTCCAAAGGTGGAAGGCTGACTATTGTTGCCCCTGCGACCATTACAACATTTTCCCCCCCGCCCCCCGCCGATCCGCCGGATGCTAGGCGCGCCTTCAGCTTTTCCAGCTCTTCTTCTTTCTCCTTCAGCGTCGTCACAAGCTTGCGGGCTTTGGTCACGACGTCGGCCGGGTTGGTCTTGAGGATGTCGGCCAACGCGCGGAGCTCGGTTTCCCGCTGCTTCAGCAGCTCGTAGGCCCCTTCGCCCGTTTGCGCTTCGATCCGGCGCACGCCCGCGGCCACGCCGCTCTCGGAGACGAGCTTGAAGAGTCCGATCTCCCCGGTGTGGCGGCAGTGGGTGCCGCCGCAGAGTTCCTTGCTGAAAGTATTGATTTCGACGACGCGAACCTCCTCCCCGTACTTGTCGCCGAAGAAGGCGAGCGCGCCTTTCTGTACCGCTTCGGAGATGCCCATGATCTTCGTCTGCACCGGCGCGTCGGCCCGGACCCGCTCGTTGACGAGGGCCTCCACTTCCTCTAGTTGGCCGGGCCGCACCGGAGCGAAATGCGCGAAGTCGAAGCGGAGACGGTTGGGCGCCACCAGGGAGCCGTACTGCTTGACGTGCGGCCCCAGCACCTCCCGGAGTACAGCATGCAAGAGGTGCGTGGCGGTATGGTTGCGTGCAGTGCCGAACCGCAGGCGCGGGTCCACGTGCGCCCGCAGCCGATCCCCTTCGCGGATCCGCCCGCGTGTCACAACGCCCTGGTGCAGGAACAAATCCGGCGCCGGCCTGGTTGTCTGTTTCACCTCGATCACTCCGTCCGGCCCGGTCAGAATCCCCTGATCACCCACTTGCCCGCCGCCTTCGGCGTAGAACGGTGTGCGGTTCAGGACGATTTCGACCTCGTCGCCTTCCACTGCCTCCTTGACACGCGTGTCCTGCTTGACGATTGCTTGGGCAAAGCCCTCGGTATCCAACTGGGCATAGCCCACAAACTGCGTCGGCGACACGATCCCGCTGAGTTCGATATAGATTTCTTTGGTCTTGGCCGCGACGAAGCCGGCGGACTTGCGCGCGCGCTCCCGATGCTCGTTGAGCGCGACCTGGAAGCCTGCTTCATCCAGCGCCAACCCCTGGTCCTTGGCCGAATCGGCCGCCAGGTCGAGGGGAAAGCCGTAGGTGTCGTACAGCTTGAACAGCGCCTCGCCCGAGATCACTTTCCGATTGGCTCGCTTGGCCTCATCAACGATTTCGTCGAGCAGACGAAGCCCCTTGTCCAGCGTGTCCAGGAACCGCTCTTCCTCGGCCCTGGTGACCTGGTCGATCGTCGCGCGGGCCCGCTCCAGCTCCGGATAGGCCCCTTTCATCAAGTCGATGACGGGCTCCGTCAATCGGTGTAAGAACGGCCCGTCGAGGCCAAGGCCCAGCAGCCGCCCGTAGCGCCCTGCGCGGCGGAGGATGCGGCGAAGGACATAGCCGCGTCCTTCGTTCGACGGAAGGATGCCGTCCGCAATCAGGAACGCAATGGCCCGCAGGTGGTCCGCGATGACGCGCATCGCACGGTCGTCATCCGCCATCGCGCCGTACCGTTTGCGGGCCAGCTCCCCGATCGCGCGGATGATCGGCTGGAACAGGTCGGAGTCGTAGTTGCTGGTCTTGCCCTGGACCACCGCCGCGAGC
>DASQRT010000106.1:0-3102 GCA_035642795.1 Nitrospirales bacterium | reverse complement strand
AGCCGTCGCAAGTCGTCCTCCGTCCCGACGGTGATACGCAGATAGGGCGCCGTGCGCGGCTTGTTGAAGTGCCGCACCAGCACCGCATGTTCGCGCAACGCCGCCGCGAATTCCGGCCCGCCCCGCGCCGGATGGCTGGCGAAGACGAAATTCGCGCTCGAAGGCAGAACGACAAAGCCAAGCCGGATCAGCTCCCGCGTCATCGCTTCGCGTCCTGCGACGACCCTCGCGCAGCTCTCGCCGAAGTAGGTGTCGTCGTGAACCGAAGCCGTCGCGCCCGCCTGGGCGAGGCGGCCGAGCGGGTAGGAATTGAAGCTGTTTTTCACGCGGTGGAGCGCCTCGATCAGCCCCACGCCGCCGAGCGCGTAGCCCACGCGCAACCCGGCCAGAGCGCGCGACTTCGACATCGTCTGCACGACCAGCAGGTTCGGATGATCGGCGATGAGTGGAACCGCGCTCTCGCCACCGAAATCGACATAGGCCTCGTCGATCACCACCGGGATATCGGGATGATCTTCGAGCAGTCGGGCAATTTCCGCGCGCGGCAGCGCAACGCCGGTCGGCGCGTTGGGATTGGCAATCACGATCGAGCCCGCCTCGCGCCGATAATCCTCGACCCTGACGCGCATTTCGTCGTCCAACGGCACATTCTCGCAGGTGAGGCCGAACAATTGCGCCCACACGGGATAAAAGCTGTAGGTGACGTCCGGAAAAAGCAGCGGCTTCGGCTGTTTCAAGAGCGCGACGAATGCATGCGCGAGCACTTCGTCCGAGCCATTGCCAACGAAGACCTGTTCGGGCTTGATCCCGTGATGGACGGCGAGCGCCTCGCGCAGCTCCTGCGCCTCAGGATCGGGATAAAGCCTCAGGGTGTCCACCGCTGCGGCTCGCATCGCTTCCAGCG
The DNA here is from genome assembly GCA_035642795.1 of Nitrospirales bacterium. Taxonomy (GTDB): domain Bacteria; phylum Nitrospirota; class Nitrospiria; order Nitrospirales; family NS-4; genus NS-12. The sequence goes on along the minus strand of DASQRT010000106.1, from coordinate 2,198 downwards.
CGAGCGGCGAAGGGCCGAACGGGCTTTCGTTGGTGTTGAGCTTCACCAGATTGGCGATGCGCGGCTGCTCGCCGGGCACATAGGGCGAAAGCTGACGCGCGATCCTGCTCCAGAACGCCTTCATCGTAAGAGTATAGGTAAGTTACGAATTTTTGGATATTCACCCATTTCAGCAAGAGTATTTATGTATCCCTATTTCGCGGTGAGCCCTCTTCCATCTCCAGGCGGGCAAGGTCGCCGGCGGCAGCTAATGTAGATCGTTGCCTCAACCCTGGCCAAAGCCGCTATCCCGCCGGCGGTTCTTGTGCGCCAAATGCTGGCCGCACGGTGCGAACCTGACCAGGAGAGCAGAATGGTTCTTAAGTCGCGATAGCCCACAAGCCTCTGTGTTACAGGCAGGAAGACCTCTGAGTGACGCCGTCATTGCCACCCTCCCGCGGTGCACAAGAGACAGGGCATTAACGGGCGGCGAGGCGGCGTCCCTCGACCAGCCCTGGCGTGCTTCTCACCGGAGCGGTCATGATGATGCGAAAGCCTTGCTCCAGGCGCATCGCCACGTCATCAGCCGTGGCTCCCGTCGCACAGGGGACGCCGAACTCTTTGCAGGCGGCCAGGACGCGCAGCAGATTTTCTTGCACGGCTGGATGGCTGGCTTGGCCCCGCAATCCCATCGACACCGACATGTCCCCGGGGCCTGCCCAGATGGCGCCGATGCCCCTCACCTGACGCAAAATGTCGCGTATGTTCTGCACCCCTTCTGCTTCTTCGACGATGCCCATCAGTAAGATATTGCCCTCAGGGTCCAGGGGCCAGAGGTCGGCGGCGTCGTAGTATTCCTGCGGGGTCAGGCCCCAGTATCGGGAGGCGATGCGATTGCCCCAACCGCGCTCCCCAGCCGGTGCAAAGTCTTGCACCCCCGGCACCTGGGGATACCGTGCCGCCGCGACTGCGGCTTGGGCGTCCTCCACTGTGCTCAGGTGGGGCAACACCAGACCATACACGCCGGTGTCCAGCGCCTGCTTGATCACCCACTGGTTGCGCTCGCGGGCGTTCGGAGGAATCCGGACCATCGGCACCACGTCGGGTTGCAGGTTGCCCTTCTCGGCAATCCTTTTGCGGTTCAGCAGCACTTGCAGGGAGGTACGCAGGGTGGTGAAGCTAAAACCCTCGTGTTCCATTTCAATGATGACCGCGTCGTAGTCGGCATCAGCAATGTAGGTCAGGTCATCCAGACTGCCGTTAGGGACCGTGCTGGTGCTGAAAACCGGCTTGCCGTGCTCGAGGAGGTCGATGATCTTGTTGTAGCGCATCTTCTCAGCCATGTTTTTCCCCTTCCAGATTCCTGCTTGGCTGCTGGCCTCTCCCTCTACCCTTCGCTCTCCCTACTGTAGGCCCCTTGCTGGTGTGATACACACCTTGGCCTATCAATCGCTTCCAACGAGCATGAGCGACCCGGTTTTCGGGATGAAATCATTATCCGCCGCCATCGGGTACACGACCCACGGGAGGAGGCTAATCCGCTAAGGGCACGATAGCGGTCAGGCGGTCCCCACCGACGCTCCGGCTGGTGTGCCCTTGTCCCGTGAGGTCTTCGAACAGGACGGCGTCTCCAGGGCCGAACCGCCGGGTGGTCCCATCGCCGATCACGACCTCCATCTGGCCTCCGGAGAGGAAAATGGCGTACTGGCGGCGCGGCGCATTGTGCCAATCGCTGAAACGGCCGTTGGGCGAACGCGTGAAAGTGATACTGCTGGCGGCCTGCTCGATTGACCTCTCCATGTCAGGTGGGAGCAGGTCCAGGTCCTCAAAGTGTGACTGACCATCCGTGCCGGTATAACATCTGACAAACGCCATGGGCATTCCTCCTGGGGTCCCAGTGAAGGCAGCGAAGTCCATAGGGCCTTGCCCCTCGTATTGTCGCGCGGATTGTCCAGGCACACAACGGCCAGCACACCCTCCGGGGGCATGCCCGGGCGTGCCGGCGGCGTGGCTCCCGGGGCGGCCGCACTGCGGCTCATACGGAAAGTACTCTTTATCTGAGACGGACGTGCAGCGGTCGGCAAATGACGCAAATGGGGCAAAAGGGGCCGTCGTCGCACCGCACGGAGGGCGCACGATATCGCGTGGTGATAGGTGATACTGGGGAACTTTTGCCGCCGCCGCGCGATCCTCTTTCAGACCAGCGCGGCAGGGCCGCG
>DASQRT010000105.1:0-2313 GCA_035642795.1 Nitrospirales bacterium | reverse complement strand
AAACAATCCCAACCACGTGACGTGCCTCTTGCTCCCCAACGAGCGGCCGTTTCCGTAGAGCAGGCCGAGATACGCGTAATTCTCACGGAAAAGTCCGGCGTTGAATACCAAATCGTGGCCGGTTCGCTCTTGCCACTGACGAATATCGAGCGGATCGGAGAATCCATCTTGCTGGTAGTAATGCACGGTAAAGCGATAGCGATCGGGATCGATTTCGACAGCGACCAACGGGGCAACGTCTGGGCATTGCGTGCGAGGATTCCAGACAGAAATGGATAAACCGTCTCCAAGTTGATCTTCTGCGAGGGTCTGAGCCATCGTTGTCAAAGGTCCGCTGAACATGACGACGATGAGACCCAGGAGAAATTGGGCGACAGGGATAGACCAGTGGACGCTGTTGTCCTGTACCATCATATTTCAGGATCGAGTATAGAGAGGGCTGGTACGAAGCGTCAAATCCTACGAGGAGGTGGAGCAATGGCTGCGAAGCTGAGCCCCGCAGGTCAGCGCGGAGTTTGTTGAGGTGTCGATGACGCGGCGGCACCAGTCCTGGCTGATGGCGTGCTGACATCAAGCAAACTTCGGACGGCTCGGGCGAGCACCTCGGGAGTGAAGGGCTTTTGTAAGAAACTGCTCGTGCCCTCTTCTTGTCCAGCCATGATGCCGATGTCATCCATGTAGCCAGATATGAACAGAGTTCGTAAATCCGGCTTGATGACGGAGAGATGCTGTGCCAGCTCCCGTCCGCCCATGCCCGGCATCACGACATCGGTCAGAAGGAGCTGGACCAATCCGGTTTGCTGCGTCGCCAGCAAGCAGGCTTCGACCCCGTTTTTGGCTTCGAGAACCCGGTAGCCCAGCTTCCGCAGTTCATCTCGCACGAGCGTACGGACACTTGGGTCATCTTCCACCAAGAGAATCGTTTCCGTACCTCTCTGAGGTCGTCCCACGGGCTGGGTCGGCGCTGTGGTGAGGATGTCGGACTCGACGCTCGGAAAATACAGGTCGAAGCGTGTGCCGTGGCCCACTCGGCTGGTGACGTCGATGGCACCGCCGCATTGGGTGACAATCGCAAATACCGTAGAGAGGCCCAGACCGCTGCCCTTTCCCTCCCCCTTCGTGGTGAAGAATGGTTCGAAGATATGGGATTGTGTGTTGCGATCCATGCCACAGCCGGTATCGCTGACGGCTAACCGGACGTAGCGACCTGGCGGTAACGGGGTGAGGTGGTAGACCGGACTGCGGGTCAGTTCGACCTGGGCCGTTTCGATCGTGAGCGTTCCGCCCTTCGGCATGGCATCCCGCGCGTTGACGACGAGATTGACCAGGACCTGTTCAAGCTGGGCTTGGTCGGCGCGTAGCCGCCCGTTCGTCGGGTCGAGTGTACTGACAAGCTGGATGTCTTCGCCGATGAGGCGGCGCAACAGACTTTCCAGACTCGTGACGGCAGTATTGAGCGACAGAATTTTCGGATCCAGCGATTGTTTGCTGCTGAATGTGAGCAGTTGTCGGATCAACGTCGCAGCCCGCTCGCCGGCCTTCAGTGTTTCGTCGATCTTTCCGCGAAGGGGGTGTTGAGGGCCAAGTTCCGTCAAGAGGACTTGGCTGTAGCCCATAATGACGGTCAGGAGGTTATTGAAGTCATGCGCGATCCCTCCGGCCAACCGCCCGACTGCTTCCATCTTCTGGGACTGCCGAAACTGTTTCTCGCTTTGTCGAAGGGCCTCTTCCGCCCGTTTCCGTTCGGCGCGGTCATCGAGTTCACGTAATGCGCGCTGAACCGAAGGCACCAGCCGTCCAAGTCGTTGCTTGAGCACATAGTCCGTCGCGCCTTGATGCATGGCGTCGATAGCCAGTTCTTCTCCGATGGTGGCGGAGACAAAGAGAAAGGGCACGTCGGGACAGTGCTGCCGTGCCAAGGTCAGCGCCGTCATGCCGTCGAAGCCCGGAATGGAATAGTCCGCCAGGATCAGGTCCATCCGGCCCTCCTTGAGGGCCGTCACAAATGCCTGACGTGTGTCGACGAGTTGCGACTGGCAGGGGATTCCGCCCTCGGTCAAGGTGGCCGTGATCAGTTCGGCATCAACCGTATTGTCCTCAAGCTGGAGTAGGTGGAGTGGGGTTTTCACAGGTCCTTCATGAGGAGACTACTCGATCGGCTCAGATCTTTCAGGGGGCGGTTCGTTGATCACGCCCCAAAAGACACCGAGTTCCTTCACGGCCGTGATGAACTGGTGAAACTCAACCGGCTTCACCACATAGGCGTTGGCGCCCAACGCATAGCTTTGGGCCAAATCGCGTTCCTCGCGTGAA
>DASQRT010000104.1:0-9863 GCA_035642795.1 Nitrospirales bacterium | reverse complement strand
CCAGTCTTCTGCTTGAACGCCTTGCGCGCCACCGCGACCACGGCGTTCTCGGTGACCTTCAACTTCACTTTCTCGAAGGCCAGGAGCTTCTCATACTGCTTGAGGAGCGCATTCTTGGGCTCCGTGAGGATGCGGATGAGCGACTTCTCGTCGAGCTCCTCCAGCGTGGCGACGACCGGCAGCCGTCCCACGAACTCGGGGATCAGCCCGTACTTGAGCAGGTCTTCCGGCTGTACCTGCGACAGCAGGTGGCTCGTGCGCCGCTCGTGCCTGCCCTTGATCTCGGCGCCGAAGCCGATCGACTTCTGGTTGATGCGCTGCTCGACGATGGCCTCCAGCCCGACGAAAGCGCCCCCGCAGACGAACAGGATGTTCGCCGTATCCACCTGGATGAACTCCTGATGCGGGTGCTTGCGCCCGCCCTGGGGCGGGACGTTGGCCACGGTGCCCTCGATGAGCTTGAGCAGGGCCTGCTGCACGCCCTCGCCCGAGACGTCCCGCGTGATGGAGGGACTGTCGCTCTTGCGGCTGATCTTGTCGATCTCGTCGATGTAGACGATGCCGCGTTCCGCCCGCTCCACGTCGTAGTCGGCGGACTGCACCAGCTTGAGGATGATGTTCTCCACGTCCTCGCCGACGTAGCCCGCCTCGGTCAGCGTCGTTGCGTCAGCGATGGTGAACGGCACGTCGAGGATGCGGGCCAGCGTCTGGGCCAGCAGGGTCTTACCAGTGCCGGTGGGGCCGATGAGGAGGATGTTGCCCTTCTGGAGCTCGACGTCGTCCAGCGTGTTGGAGGAGATGCGCTTGTAGTGGTTGTGGACGGCGACCGACAGCACCTTCTTGGCCCGCTCCTGGCCGATGACGTACTGGTCCAGGGTGCGCATGATCTCTTTGGGCTTGGGCAGCTTGGAGGAGACGGCTTCCTGTTTCTCCTCCAGGTCCTCCGCGATGATGTCGTTGCAGAGGTCCACGCACTCGTCGCAGATGTAAACCGTGGGCCCGGCGATCAGCTTTCGGACTTCCTCGCGTCCCTTGCCGCAGAACGAGCAACGCAACTGGGCTTCGGTCTTCTCTTGTTTCGCCATCGCCCTCCCTCGATTATGATTTCACGTCGGGGGTCTTCCCGTTCCCGTCCTTGTCGTCCTTGGCCGGCTTCAAGCTCTTCGGTGGCCGCACGATCACCTCGTCGATGAGGCCGTAGGCCTTTGCCTCTTCCGCGGACATGAAATAGTCGCGCTCCGAGTCCTTGTGGACCTTCTCGACCGACTGGTGGGTGTGCTTCGCCATGATCTCATCGAGCCGCTTGCGGATCTTGATGATCTCCTCGGCCTGGATGCCGATGTCGGTGGCCTGGCCCTCGAACCCGCCGCGGGGCTGGTGGATCATGATCCGGGAGTTCGGCAACGCGTAGCGCTTGCCCTTCGTCCCGGCCGCCAGCAGGAGCGCCCCCATGCTCGCGGCCTGGCCGACGCAGATGGTGGCGATGGCGGGCTTGACGTACTGCATCGTGTCGTAGATGGCCAGCCCGGCCGTCACGAGCCCGCCCGGCGTGTTGACGTACACGTTGATGTCCTTCTCGGGGTCCTCGGCTTCGAGAAACAGGAGTTGGGCGATGAGGAGGTTCGAGACCACATCGTCGATCGGTGTGCCGATGAAGATAATACGATCCTTTAAGAGGCGGGAGTAGATGTCGTAGGCGCGCTCGCCTCGGTTGGTTTGCTCGATGACCATCGGGATGAGCATCTGGGAAGTCTCTCTCATATGTCTCATTATCTCACAGTCTCAGGTTAGAAGTTCATCAGACCTGGATGATGGCCTTTTCATAGACGAACTGCAAGGCCTTCTCCGCCAGGATGCGCGACTTGAGGTCCTCGACCGCGTCCTCGCCCCCGGCCCGGAGCATCTTCACCACCTCCGCCACGTCCACCTGCAGCGCGCGCGCCATCTGCCGGCACTCGTACTCGAAGTCCGCCTCGGTCACCGCGATGCCTTCCTTCTGCGCGATCGCCTCCAGGACCAAGCCGAGCTTGACGCGCTGCTGGGCCGTGGGGAGGCTCTCCTCCCGGAACTTCCGGACATCGAACTTCTCCTCCTCCTGATGGCCCGCCCCCCCGTGCGAGATCATCTGCCGAATCCGATGCCGCCGCGTGCGCTCGTTCTGGACCATGGCGTCCAGCTCACGCTGGACCAGCGACTCCGGAATGTCGAAGTGGTGGAGGTCCACCAGCCGCTTCATGATCTGGTCCTTGTACGTCTCTTCGATGTCCCGCTTCAGGCTCTGTTCGAGCTGCGTGCGGACCTTCTCGCGGAGCTCCGCCAGGGTCTTGTAGTCGCCGAGATCCTTGGCGAACTCGTCGTCCAGCTCGGGCAGGACCTTCTGCTTGATCGTCTGCACCATCCCCCGGGCCGTGCCGGTTCCTTCCTGGCTGACTTCGATCGCCTCGCCCTTCTTCTTGCTGAGGACCGCCTCGTCCAGCGTCAGCCCGTAGAACTGAGTCTTGTCGCCAACGCGGAACAGGTGGGATTCGGGTTTGAATCCGGCCGGCTGGTTCGGCCCCTCGACCTGCTCGATGCGGACCTGCACGTAATCGCCCTCGACGACGCCCCGATCCTCCTTGACCACTTCGATCTGGGCATGCTGCTGCCGGAGGACCTGCATCGCCTTGTCGAGCTCCTCCTCCGTGATGGCCCGCTTGTCCTGCTTGAGCGTGATGCCCTTGTACTCCCGGAGCTCGAAGGCAGGCTTGATTTCCACGGTGGTCGTGAAGACCAGTGGGGCGCCGTCCTTGATCTTGATCCGTTCGATCGAAGGCAGATCCACGGCGACCGGGGTGAACCCCGCCTGCTGCATGGCCTTCTGGTAATACTCGGGGACGAGCGAGCGGACGACGTCGTCCTCGACGGCCTTCGCGTAGCGCTTTTCCAGCAGAGCGAGCGGCGCCTTGCCGGGGCGAAAGCCCGGGATGTGCACCTGGCTCCGGAGGTCCGCGTAGACGTCCCGGAACCGCTTGGCAACGTCCTCCGCCGGCACCTCGATCCGGACGGCCCGTTTCACCGGGCCCAATTCGGTCACTTCGAGTTTCATCGGTGAAGTCGGTGTTGCGACGGTCTCAATGGTGCGAGAGGGGGGACTTGAACCCCCACGGTTGTGCCCACGAGATCCTAAGTCTCGCGCGTCTGCCAGTTCCGCCACTCTCGCAGAGGATCAGGAGTAACACACCAGTGTTGTACTGTATCGCCGTCCTTCTCGTCAAGTTAGAGGCAGGCCCTCACAGCACGAAATCCTGCTCGTACACGCGGTAGGGGGTCATCGTCATCCCTAACCGGGTGTACGACTCCTGTGCCGCCTCATTCTCCTTCTCCACATAGAGACGCAGGCCGCAAACGTCACCGCGCGCGCGGGCGTCTCTCAGGACATACGCGTGGAGGGCGCGGTACACGCCGCGTCCCCGAACTGCAGGCTCGACGTACACGCTCTGAATCCACCAGAACACGCCGTTTCTCCAATCGCTCCATTCATAGGTGACGAACAGTTGGCCGACGACGGCCGATTCTGCTTCGGCCACCAGATAATACCCGCGCTCGCTTGACTCCAGGACCGCGCGGGTCCCCTTCCGCAGCCGCTCCATATCGAGACTGCGGTTCTCGGTCTCCCTCGCTATGGCGGCATTGAACCGCACCAGCACATCAAGATCGCCTATTGCAGCGGGGCGAACCTTCACCTCAAGCGGACGCGCGGTATGGGGGGTGGGAGGCATCGGGTACCTTACGGCTTCTGACCGGCCGCGCCGGCCGCCGGGACAACCTTGAAGCGGGCCAGGGTCAGCAGGCTCATGTCGGTGATCGCCTCGTAATGGATCTCGACGCGGTAGTTGCCGAGGGGAAAGCCTCCGGGCGGCTGCTTCATGACCAAGTATCCCCCCGTGTCCTCGTTCTCGAACTGCGCCCGGTCCACGTGGAGGACGGTGCCCACGGGCTTCCCGTCGGGGTCCTCCAGGATGAAGCGCCCGACGAGGCGGAAGATGTCGAAGGCCGATTGCAGAAACTCGACGACGACGTAGATCGCCGGGGCATCCGGTGTGAACGTATTGGTGATCCCGACGGCCTTCACCTCGTGAAGCCCGGCCTTGCTGTCGTCGATTTCGAACCCGCGCGCGGTGACGATCTTGCGGAACAGGCCTCCACGAAAGCTCCCCTTGCCTTCTCCGACCGGATTGATCAACGGCACGACAACGGGCGACGGCTTCGCCTCCTCCGCGGCCGCCGCCGGCGGCATCGACAGCACGGCCGCCGTCACGGCCAGACCGAGCGCGAGGCCCGTACCCGGACGCGCGCTCATCGCGCCCCTGCCCCCTCGACCGCGTCTCCCGGATGCGCACCGTTCTGTGCAGCCCGCAGCTCCCGGTCGATATATTGCCGGAGAGTGTCCAGCGTCTGGAACCCGGACAAGTAGCGCCCGTTGACGAAGAAGGTCGGGGTCCCGCTGAGCCCCAAGGCCTGGGCGTCCGCGAGGTCTTTGGCTACGGCGACCTTCGGCCGATTGCTGCTCAGGCAGGCGGTGAAGTCCGCGGTGTTCAACTTCAGACGCTCGGCCAGCTGCACGTAATCCGATGGTTGGAGATCGGGCGCCTTGGCGAAGAGGCCGTCGTGATAAGCCCAGAACTGCCCCTGCTCGTGCGCACAGTGGGCCGCTTCGGCCGCCGGGCGCGCCTGCGGGTGTGACGCGAGGGGAAAGTTCCGATAGACGATCCGGACCTGCTCCCGATAGAGGCTGCGCACCTCTTGTAAGATCGGAAGGTTCTCCTTGCAGACCGGACATTCGAAATCCGCGAACTCGACGACCGTGACAGGCGCCGCAGGCGCCCCCCACGCAGGGCCGTCTCCCGCAGGAACGGTCATGACGGGAGGCTCAGGGGAACGGAGCGCCACCGTCACTTGGGCTTCACGGGATAACCGTTCGACCAGTTCCTGGAGCGCTCGCCCCGCGCGCTCGCGGACCAGAGCGCTCCGCGCCTCTGTGTGGGCCTGCTCCTCGTCCGGCGGCAGCTTGGCCCGGTCCGCCCGGACGCGCGCGGCGATCTCCTCTGACGTGATCGTCGCGATCCGAGCTTGGACCTCCGCCGTGACGAAGGCCGACACCGTCTGCCCGCGTTCGGCCGCCGCCCGTGCGAGCAGCCGCTCGACGATCGTCTGGTCCAGCTTCCGACGCGTCAGGCGATATTTCTCCACTTCCAGGTCGTAGAGCGGGAGTCGGAGCGCCTGCTCGATCTCCGCCGCCGTGATCGGCGTGCCGCCCACGGTCGCCAGCGTCGGCGAATCGGCCTGGACTGGAGAGGGCAGGAGACAGGCCACCGCGACGAGAGCGCCGATCGTCGCAAGACGCAAGCCGCTGAGAGGGAGCGCTTTCATTATGATTGATGATACTAAGCTTCTTTCTCCCGACGCAACTCCCGCCACGGCCACTGCCTGCATGCTAGAATCCGGCCATGCGCGCGGCTCGTCTGGTCTGGCTTCTCTTCTTCCTGGGGACGACGCTGACCACCAGCCTGCCTGCCTGCGGCCGACTGAGCGACGCGATCGTGGTGATCGCGCTGCACCCCAAGAATCCCAACATCCTCTACATCGCGACGAACGACTACATCTACAAGTCCCGCGACGAGGGGAAGTCCTGGGAGGCGATCTCGCGGGGGATGACCCACTCGCGCGTGATCACGATGGCCATCGACCCCGCGTACCCGGCCATCGTCTACGCGGGAACAAAGGGCGACGCAGTCTACAAGAGCCATGACGGCGGCCAACGGTGGGTTCCGCTGAAGACAGGGCTGGACGACGTGACGATTACCTCGGTCGTGAACCAGTTGGTGTTCGACCCTGTGGATAACACGCATTTATGGGCCGCGACTACCATGGGCATCTTTGAATCCGTGGACGGGGGCGAATTGTGGACGAAGCGCATGAACGGGATGAAGGAAGTGCTGATGGTCGTCACGCTGGCCATTGACCCGACACGCCCTGACATCATGTATGCGGGAACGAGCGGCGGCGTGTACAAGTCAGTGGACCGCGCTCGGACCTGGGCGAAAGCGAACAATGGCCTGATCTCTCCGGAACTCCTCTCCTCCTCACGGGCGCTGATGGTCAACGCCCTCGTGATCAACCCACAGCGACCGAACACCGTGTACGCGGCGACGCTGAATGGGCTCTACAAGACAGAGGACGGCGCGCAGTCCTGGACGCGCACCGGGCAGGACTTGCCCGACCAGATGATCAGCGCGTTGGCGCTCGATCCGTCATTGCCGAGCACGCTGTACGTCGCGGGACGCCAGGGGATCTTCAAGAGCACCGACGGGGGACGGACTTGGAAGGACAAGAGCGCGGGGCTGGCGAGCCTCAACGTCCGCTCGCTGGCGCTCAGCCCTGAGGACCCGAAGACCGTCTATCTTGGAACGAACGGCAGCGGGCTCTATCGCAGTCGTGACGGCGGAGAGGCCTGGGAGTCCGTGCCGATCACCTCAGCCGTGAGAACGGAAGCGCAAGTCAGCGCGTCATGATCTTGACCAGGCCATCCACGACCTTGGGGTCGTAGACGCCTTTGCCGACACCACGGGCGATTTCGTCCAGGGCGACATGGCGTTCCCAAGGGTCCCGGTACGGACGCCAGGATATCAGCGCGTCGTACGCGTCGGCCACCGCCACGATCCGGGAGCCGAGGGGGATGTCTTCGCCCTTGAGCCCGTCCGGATAGCCCGTACCGTTGTAGTTTTCGTGGCTGTGATACACGATCTTGATGATCTCCTCGCTATCGTAGCCCATCTTCCGCAAGGTTCTGGCCCCTTCCACCGGGTGCATCTTCACCATGTCCAGCTCCCAAGAACTGAGGCTCCCCATGCGGTTGAGCAGATGATGGGGTATGATCTCCTTGCCGATGTCCGCTAGAAAGCCGGCGTGGAGGATGTCAAGTTTATCCTTATCCGGGAGGGCAAAATAGGTGGCTAGGGCGTAGGCAAAGATGGCGACCATCTTGGAATGGCCGATACTGCCGTCCAAGGCCTCCACGGGCAGGATCACATCGGACGGGATCTGGATGAGATTTTGCACGTATTGGTATTCGTGCGCGAAACTCTGCGAGACCTTCTTCCGGTCCTCGAAGGGATCCTTGATGCCGGTGACCTCGTAGGCCTCGATGCGCTGCCGCCGGCCTTTGATGTTGATCTTTTCGCTCTCGCGCAGCTGCAGACCCGCCTCGGCGTACGCTAGCTTGAACTTCATCTCGTTCGGATCCATGTGCAAGGCGCGCTCGAAATACTCCAGGGCCTCGACAGGCTCGTTGAGCTCGAGATGGATTTGCCCGATCTGGAACTGGTGGAAGGCGTTAACCGGTTCCGCCGCGACCTTTTCGTGGAGCGCCTCCAGCCGCCGCTCCTTGTCCGTCTCCAGGCCCTCCTTGGCTGGCAGGTCGCGCTTCTTGCGGGCATCGATGAAGAGGCTGCCGGACTCGTACGTGTACCGGTCGATCAGAACCTTGCCTGGCGTGCAGGCTTTCTGCAGCCGGGCGGCGACGTTGACCACGTCCCCGATGGCGGTATAGGACTGGCGCTTGCTCCCGACCAGGCCAGTGATGGTGGTCCCAGAGCACACGCCGATGCGCATCTCCCACGGATAGCTCATCTTGGCCATCTTGTCCTGCATCTTGATCGCCGCCAGAACGGCCAAGATCCGGTAGGTCGCAAAATCCAGCGGCGCACCGAACTCGCACATAATGCCGTCACCCATGTATCGGTCGATGTGGCCGCGATAGGCCAGCAGGATGGGCTCCATGTCGCCGATGTAGCGGTTGAGATCGCGGATCACGATCTCGGGGGGATTCTGCTCTGAGTGGGTGGTGAAGCCGACGAGGTCGGAGAACAGGATGCTGACGTTGCGCTTCTCGTTGCGCAGCCTCCCCTCGATGAGCAATTTGACCACGGAAGAGTCCATGGTGGAGTACAGCGCCTCCTCCACCTTGGCCTTGAGAGTCTCGATGGACTGCTTGGACTTCTCCAGTTCCTCGGTCCGCCCCTTGACCTTGAATTCCAGGTTTTCGGCGTAGTCCTTCAGCACCGCGTTGGCGCGGTTGATCTCTTCGGTGCGCTCCCGCACCTTGTCTTCCAGGTTTTCACTGTAGTCCTTCAGCACCGCGTGGGCGTGGTTGAGTTCCTCCTGCCGGCCCTGGAGCTCCTGATTCAGGAACGATAGGTTCTCGGCGCTGGCCTTCAGCGCCTGGTTGACCACGTTGAGCTCTTCTTGCTGTCTCTGGAGCACCTGGTTCTGCTTGCGTGTAGTCTCAAACTCCCGGGCCAGCTTCTCATGTAGCCCTCCGACAACCGCGCCGGACAGGATGAGGAAGGACCCCCAGATTAAGACTTGAAGGTACAGCGCGATCTCCGGCTCTTTCGCCAGATCGCCTTGCATCGTCAAAAACGCCTCGGGCCTCAGGTACACGTACAGCAGCATCACCAGGAAGGAGAAGACGGCACCCAGCACGGCCTTCGTTCGGCCCAGGTAGTAGCCGGCCAGGATGATCGGCAGAAAGTAGAAGTTCAGGAAGGCGATCTTCTGCTCGATGAAGTAGTTGATCAGGACGGTCGCAACGAGCGTGAGCAAGACAAACAGCTGCTCGAAATTCTTGAGTAGGTAGGCTTTGAGCCTTTCCAGCGAGACACCTCGGAAGGCTCCCGGATCGCTGGCGTTTGGTCCGCCAGGCGGGGTGGGCGGAGCAGGAGGCGTTGCTACCAGAGGCTCAGGAATGCTGGATGTCGGCGGCGCTGTCGAATCGGATGGATCCATAATGAATTGCCAGACTTCCGTCTGTTCATAGGAAAGAGGTCACCCTATCTCATAGCTCAGGGCTTGTCAAGGCGAGCCCCTCGTTACTGGTCAGGGCAAGCCCGGCACCCAACAAGGCGTAGCGCTTCAAGGTTGGCAGAAGAACGGGACTGGCGACGGCTCAGACGGGAGATGGTGACGAGCGCCTGCTAGAGAGAAAACATCGAGTCGCCGTCAGGAGGAACCATGCGCGTGGCCCTCAGCGTGATGCTGCGAATACTGCCTCTCTTGTCGATCGAGCCAGGGGAACAGCCTCTTGATCAACTCAACCGCCGCCTTCGGAATCGGTACGTGTCCATTCTCCCACATGCTTACCGTGGTGCGCGATACCCCCACGATCTTGGCGAGGATCGCCTGGGAAAGCTTTAGCCGATGCCGGATGGTCACAAGGAGGGCAGGTTCCATGTAACTCTGCCCCTTCGGACGACCACGACGCCGTGGGCCGGCTGGCGATACCGAGTACTGACTCAATGCGGCTCGTTCGTCTGCTTCGCTCACGTAGCGATCTACCCCCAAAAGAATAAGGCGCAATCGCATTCTCCCGCTTGGTGCAAGGGAGAGAACCGATTGCGCCTTCAACTTACAGGCCTCTGCGCCTGCCCGCTAAGGCTGGCTGAAGAGCAAAGCTTCCTTAATTACAGGACCTCGGTGTGGTTTTGTCAAGAAAATTTAGCGCGGGGTGGTGGGCCGTGCAGGGATCGAACCTGCGGCCCGCTGATTAAGAGTTCCCCCGAGGGCCAACCTGAGCCAACCCAGGACGATCTATCCATACAAAAACCCGAGGATTTGGAGTAAGCCGTGGTTCTCCTGGATCGCCCTGGTTTGGCCTGTTCCGGTAGCAGCATGGTAGCAAGGGTGGGAAGCCATTCCCCCTATCCGCGCTTCTTCCCCCTCCTCATGATTTCGACGAGGATAGGTTGGGTTAAGGTAGGACAATAGCAGGCAGCCGAGATCGCGAGTCTTAGATCTTTGTTGCGGGACGGAACTCAGGATTCATG
>DASQRT010000103.1:0-8623 GCA_035642795.1 Nitrospirales bacterium | reverse complement strand
CCTTGGTGACGGCGAGGGTGTAGACCGGCGTCCCAGCCTGTTCCTTGGTCACCCCACAGAACGCGCTGTCGAGGGCGTGGAACTGATTGTGGAGATCGTTCAGCGTCTGATCATACCCCTTGCCGCCGTGGGCGGCCTTGGCGCTCGACTCCAACATCGTCGTGAGGTTCACGATAGTCTCCACTCCATTCGCCCCTTTGGCTTTTTGCAGGTACTCATCGGCTCGTGGCCAAAACAGGTAGCTACATCCGCTCAAGCTGATAAGCAGCATGGCTGTCGCGAGTAAGCTAGTGAGTGACCGCATGGTGAGCTCCTTTGTGGGGAAAAGGTGTCAGAGATTGTTTCGTCGCTTCGCTTCTCGCATTGACAGCAAACTAGCCGTGCGCGTCCTTGTATTCTTCGTGCCAGGCCATCTGGATGGCTTCGAGGATCTTCTCGTTAGACTTCCTCGCATCGCCGATGAACCCCGGAAGTTCGGTCACCCACCCATGGAGATCGGTGAACCGGATCGACAGCGGGTCAGTGTCCGGGTGCCGCTCCATGAGCTGAAGCGCGATCTCTTCGGTATCGTTCCAGTCTAGCTCCATCGGACTCCCTCACGTGACGTCGGAGAGTTTCTTGTCCTTTAACGCCTCTTGCAGCGTGCTGTTCATGAGCTTCTCGGCCAGACTGTAGGAGGCCTTGTCCAGCTTCTCGATCGCCTCTCGGATGGCGCGGTGGTCGGCGCCTGCCATGGCGGACTTGAGGTTGGCGACCGCCTCCTGGATCGTCGCCAGCTCCTCGGGGGTGGCTAGTTTGCCGGCGCGCGCCAGCGCCTTCTCCGTGGCCCGCAGGATGATGTCGGCCTCGTTCATCGCCTCGATCCGCTGCCGTTCCTGAATATCTTGTTTCGCGTAGACGAACGAGTCGCGGATCATGCGCTCGACTTCCTGATCCGACAGGCCGTAGGAGGGTTTGACCTCAATGGACTGGGCCTCGCCCGTCCGAACGTCCCGGGCGGTGACGTTGAGGATCCCGTTCGCGTCGATCATGAAGGTCACTTCGACGCGGGGAACGCCGGCCGGCAGCGGTGGAATCTTGAGCTGAAAGCGCGCCAGGCTCCGGTTGTCCTTGGCGAGTTCGCGTTCCCCTTGGAGGATGTGAATGTCCACGGACGTCTGGCCGTCAACGAAGGTGGTGAACAATTCTTTTGCACTGGTCGGGATCGTCGTATTGCGGCGGATGAGGCTGCTCATCGCGCCGCCCATCGTCTCGATCCCGAGGGTCAGTGGAGTCACGTCGAGGAGCAGCATGTCCTGAATACCGCCGGACAAGATGTCAGCCTGGACCGCGGCGCCGAGCGCCACCACCTCGTCAGGGTTGAGCTCGCAGTGGGGAGTCTTGCCGAAGAGGGCCTGGACCCTCTGCTGCACGAGAGGAATTCGCGTGGACCCGCCGACCAGCACGACCTCGTCGACGTCGGTCGCCGAAAGCCCGGCGTCCTTGAGAGCCTGCCGGCACGGCGCCAGGGTCTTTTCGACCAGATCGTTCACCAGACTCTCGAACTCGGCCCGTGAAAAGGTACGGCGGTATTCCCCTTTGCCGTCAGGCAGCGGGACGTGCACGGTTGCTTGGCTTTCGCTGGAGAGACGGCATTTCGCCTGCTCGGCCCGGACGCGAAGTTCCTGCTGCAGTTCGGGCTGACCGCCGAATGAAAGTCCGTAACCGGCCTTGATTTCCTGCATCATCACGTCCACAAGGCGCCGGTCGAAGTCGTCGCCGCCAAGGTGCGTGTTGCCGTTCGTGGCCAGGACCTCAAAGATGCCGCCTTTGAGTTTGAGGATCGAGATGTCAAACGTGCCGCCGCCCAAATCGTACACGGCGATGGTGCCCTGCGTGCGTTTCTGGAGGCCGTAGGCCAGCGACGCGGCGGTCGGCTCGTTGACGATCCGCACTACGTCCAGGCCGGCGATCTTGCCGGCGTCCTTTGTGGCCTGGCGCTGGCTATCGTTGAAATAGGCGGGAACGGTAATGACGGCCTTGCGGATCTCTTCGCCGAAGAAGGCCTCAGCGCGGGCCTTCAGCTCCTTGAGCACCATGGCGGAGATCTCCGGCGGGGTGAGTGCCTTGTTCCCGATCTGGAGCCGGATCACGCCGTTCTGCTCGGTGAGCTTGAACGGGAAGTACTGGAGTTCCTGGGTGACGTCCGCGAGGCCCTTCCCCATGAAGCGCTTGACCGAATAGATGGTATGCTCGGGATTGTGCACGAGCTGCGCCTTGGCCGCGTCTCCGACCAGAATGCCGGTCGGCGTATAGGCGACGATGGACGGGACCAGCGTGCGTCCTTCCGGCCCCGGGATGACCGTGGGGGTCTTTCCCTTCATGTAGGCAATGAGGGAATTGGTCGTCCCGAGATCGATCCCGACGATGCGGGCCATTTACTCCAGGGCCTCCGTGATGTTCTGAAGCATGTTGGTCACGTAGGTGCGCTGGGACAGCAGGTCGCGCATTTCCTTCAAAGTCTGCTCCTTTTCGACAGGATGGGTCTGCGCCTGCGTCTTTTTCTCGACCAGCCGGTCCCAGATCTGGAAGAGCTCGGCTAAGCGGCTTTCCAGAGCGGCCTGCTTAGCTTCCAAGGTTTTCCTGGCGTTCCTCAGCAAGTCGCTGGCGCGCGCGACGGATGCGGCGTTGCCCTGTGACTTGGCCGCATGGAACTCTTCCAGGTGTTCCTGAATCTCGAGGATTGTTTCGAAGAGATCGGCCGGCGCCTTCCCGGGAATGTCTTTGGCGGCTCCGGCCTCCAGCCGCAGGAGGTACTCGACGCGCTGGATGGGATCCTTCAGCGTGCGGTACGCCTGGTTGAGAATGGCTGAGTTGGCCAGGCTGACGGCCCGCTCCATCTCCGATTTGCCCTCGTAGAAGTCCGGATGGAATGCTCGGCTCAGCTCATAGAACTTGGTCTCCAGAGAGACGGTGTCGATGTTCAGCTTCCGGGGAAGTCCCAGGCACGTGAAGTAGTCGATGTCTTTCGACAAGGGCTGGACCTTCACGCACTGGCCGCAAAAATACTCGCCGCCGATGTCGGATTGACAGTGCCAGCACATGCTTCGTGCCAAGGGGAGCTCTTTCTTGACGCTTTCCATACGGCCCTTCTAGCTCTCTAGACACAACGGGCATGGCCACCAAGCTGGCCATGCCCCGTGTGCGCAATTTCCTTGGGAGGAATAGTTAAACGGAGAACGATTCTCCGCAGCCGCAGTTCTTGGTGGCGTTCGGGTTACTGAACTTGAACTGGCCGCTCACCAGGTCTTTCTGGTAGTCAAGCTGGGTGCCTTGGAGGTAGATCGCGCTTTTCATATCCACAATGACGCGGATGCCGTCGACCTCAAAGGACTGATCGTAGGGTCCCATTTCGGTATCGAAGTTCACAGTGTAGCTGAGGCCCGAGCAGCCCCCACCTTTGACCCCCAAGCGCAGGGCCGCCGAGCCCAGGCCCTGGACCTCCTGGAGGCGCTTGACCTCCTTGATAGCGTTCGGGGTTAACGTCACAATCGGAGTGACTGAGGCGGTGTCTTCCATAGAGCGCATCCTTCCCTTACTTTGCCTGTGCGACTGCTTTCTCGTCTTGAGCTGCGCCGGCTGACGCCTTCTTCTTGTAGTCTTCCAGCGCGGACTTGATGGCGTCCTCCGCCAAAACAGAGCAGTGGATCTTCACCGGCGGGAGGTTCAGCTCCTGCACGATGTCGGTGTTCTTGATCTTGTAGGCCTCGTCGACCGTCCGGCCTTTCAGCCATTCCGTTGCCAGGCTGGAGCTGGCGATCGCCGAACCGCAGCCGAAGGTCTTGAACTTTGCGTCCACGATGACGTCGTTTTCCACCTTGATCTGCAGCTTCATGACGTCCCCGCACTCCGGGGCGCCCACGATCCCGGTGCCTACCGATTTGTCGTCCTTCGGCAGGCTCCCCATGTTCCGCGGGTTATTGTAATGGTCGATGACCTTTTCACTATAAGCCATGATCCTTCCCCCCTATCTCACCACAGCACGCTTGCCAGGCGTGCGATGCCTTACGAATTAATGTACGGCCCATTGGACGGATTTCAAGTCGATTCCTTCTTTCGCCATCTCGTAGAGCGGGGACATCTCCCGAAGTCGCCTCACGGCCTCCACCATCCGCTTGGCCGTGTAGTCGACTTCTTCCTCCGTCGTGAACCGGCCGAGCCCGAACCGGATGGAGGAGTGGGCCAGGTCCGAGCCCACGCCCAGCGCCCGCAACACGTAGGACGGCTCCAGCGTGGCCGAGGTGCAGGCCGACCCGGAGGACAGCGCGATTTCCTTGACACCCATGAGCAGGGCTTCGCCCTCGACGTACGCGAAGCTGATGTTTAGGTTGTGCGGGAGCCGCTCAGTCTGATGTCCATTGAGGTAGCACTCGTCGAGGTTCTCCATGATCTGAGCCTGCAGGCGGTCGCGCAGCGCCGCGATCCGCTTGCTCTCGGTCGGCATTTCCTGTTGGCAGAGCTCGCAAGCTTTCCCGAACCCCACGATGAGGGGAACGGGCAGGGTGCCGGACCGCATCCCGCGCTCGTGGCCGCCCCCGTCGATCTGAGGCACCAAGCGCACCCGCGGCCCCTTTTTCCGCACGTACAGGGCCCCGACGCCTTTCGGTCCGTAGATCTTGTGGGCGGTGAAGGACATCAGGTCAACCTTGAGCGCGTCGACGTCCACAGGGATCTTGCCGACAGCCTGCGTGGCGTCGCAGTGGAAGAGGATTCCCTTCTCCTTGGCGATCTTGCCGATCTCGACGATCGGATGAATCGTCCCGATTTCGTTGTTGGCCATCATGATCGAAATCAGGATGGTCTTGTCCGTGATGGCGTTCCGGACGTCGTCGGGACTGACCCGGCCGTCCTTCGCAACCGGCAGGTACGTGACCTTGATGCCGCGCTTTTCCAGCGACTTGCAGGTGTCCAGCACCGCGCGGTGCTCCGTGCTGCAGGTGATTACGTGGTCGCCTTTCTCCTTGTACATCTCCACGACGCCCTTGAGCGCCAAGTTGTCGGATTCCGTGGCCCCGCTCGTGAAGACGATCTCCTTGGCATCGCAGTTGATGAGCTTGGCGATCTGCTTACGGGCGTTCTCGACCGCTTCTTCGGCTTCCCACCCTAATTGATGGTTGCGGCTGGCGGCGTTGCCGAATTTCTCGGTGAAGTAGGGCAACATCGCCTCGAGGACTCTGGGGTCCATCGGAGTCGTGGAGTGATTGTCCATGAAAATCGGGAACTTCATCGCGTCGCTCCTTCTCTCAACTACTCTCGTTTAAGTTCGATGACCGTAAAGTCGGGATTGCGGCACAATGGTGGCCGAACCGAATTCCTTCATGTCCGCGATCGACATACTATCGAGGAGTCCATAGATGCTGTTTTGGATGTTGCGAAGGGGCGTCCGGATATTGCAGCGCGGCATCTGCATGCAGTTGGAATCCTCGTTGTGGTAGCATTCGGTGATGCCCACGTGACCTTCGATAGCTTGGATGACGGCCAGCACGGAAATGTCGGTCGGCGACTTGGCGAGGAGATACCCGCCCTTGGGACCGTTTTGGCTAACAATTAAACCCTTCTTCCCCAATTTCTGGAGAACCTTGGCCAGCAGTTCGCCCGGGATGTTATATTCCTCCGCTATCTCCTTGGTGTTGACGACCCGATCGGTACCTTTCGAGGACATGTATTGAACAGCCATCAGGGCGTAGTCCGTCTTCTTGGAGAGTTTCAGCATCGCTAAGTCCGATTAATTTAGTCGGCGACTGTTTATATCGGAGACCATCTTGGTCGGGTATAGAGTATCACCCATGGAAAATGCTTGTCAACATAAAATTTTTAGTTTAAATTCCAATGCCTTAAGAAATCTTGCTGGAAACACATTATGAGTCAAGTTCGCGTCAGGTTTGCTCCCAGCCCAACCGGATACCTCCATATCGGGGGGGTCCGTACGGCTCTGTTTAACTGGCTTTTTGCCAGACACGAAAAAGGAGTCTTCATCCTCCGGATCGAAGATTCTGATCGCGAGCGGTCTACTCCTGATGCGATCCAGGCCATCCTAGACGGCCTGAAGTGGGTGGGGTTGGACTGGGAGGAGGGCCCCATCTACCAGACCGCACGCCTTGCCCTCTACAAGGAGCACGCCGAGCGACTGATGGCCGAGGGCAAGGCCTACTTCTGTTACTGCACGGAAGAAGAACTGGAGGCTCGCCGGACCGAGGCTTTGGCTCGCAAGGAGCTTCCCCAATACGATGGACGGTGCCGCCGACGTTCCGGCCCGGTCCCTTCAGGGATTTCACCGGCCGTCCGTTTTGTGACGCCCCAGACAGGCCAGACCATCGTCGAGGACCTGATCAAAGGACGGGTGACCTTCGACAATGCGCAGTTGGACGACCTGATCATCCTCAGGTCGAACGGGCTGCCGACCTACAACTTTGGTGCGGTGGTGGACGATGCTGTGATGCGCATCACGCATGTCATCCGGGGCGATGACCATTTGAACAATACCCCTCGCCAGATTCTCCTGTACCGGGCCTTGGGGTATGACCCGCCGCAGTTCGGCCACCTGCCTATGATCCTTGGCCCGGACAAGGTCAAACTGTCCAAGCGACATGGCGCCACCTCGGTGCTGGAATACCAGGAGGCGGGGTACCTGCCGGACGCGCTGGTCAACTATCTGGTGCGACTGGGCTGGTCTTTTGGGGATCAGGAGGTCTTCTCCGTACCGGAGATGATCGAAAAGTTCACTCTGGATCGTATCAACAAAGCCCCTGCGGCGTTCGACCCGGAAAAGCTGCTCTGGTTAAACAGTCATTACCTGAAGCATGCGGACGTGAAGCGGGTAGCAGATCTCTTGGTGCCGTTCCTGCGGAGGCAAGGCTTGCTGGCTGCCCATGGTCAGCCCGACCAGACGTGGCTCGAACGATTGGTGAAGGCTTTTCGCGAGCGTTCGCGCACTCTCCTGGAAATGGCGCAGCATGCCGCGCCGTATTGCCTGGACTCGATTCCTGTGGACCCAGAGGCGGCGACAAAATTCCTGACCTCGGCGCTGAAACCCGCCTTCACCAAGCTGATCACAGCGCTCGACCAGGTTCCCTCATTCGAGCATGACGAACTCGAACGTACGTTCAAGTCCGTCATAGCCGAGACAGGGCTCTCGATGGGCAAGCTGGCTCAGCCGGTGCGAGTGGCGCTCACGGGCGGAACTGCCAGCCCGGGTATCTTTGAAGTCATGATGTTGCTGGGGCGGCAGCGGACGGTGGCGCGGCTGAAGAAGGCCATTGACTTGATGCACTGAGCCACCGATAATTGCAGGGACGCGACCACACGTTGCTGGTTGGGGGATCGTCTAGTGGTAGGACGACAGACTCTGGATCTGTCTACCTAGGTTCGAATCCTAGTCCCCCAGCCACTCCTCCCTGATTCCACGTCTCTCTCCACATGGGTGAACCGACACAACGGGCCAAAGTGACGCGGGCGCGGATGTTGTCCCCGACGGTCCGTGAACTGGTCCTCATTCCCCTCGAGTCGAAGATCTCTTTTAAGCCCGGCCAGTGGGTCTCGCTCAAGCTGCCGGTGGGCGAGCGCCTGCCCTTGACGCGGGCCTACTCGATGGCCGAGCCGGAATCCTCTTCCGGAAGGCTGGTGCTGGCGTTCGATCGTGTTCCGGATGGGCTGGGGAGCGGCTATCTCTCATCTGTCAAGGAAGGGGATGAACTGATCTTGGCTGGGCCGTACGGAAATTTCACGGTTCATCGCCCGTTGACCGTTGACCTCGTCTTGGTGGCGCATTTCACTGGCATCGTGCCGATTCGGTGCATTCTCCGGGATTTGTTCGCTGGTTCTGTGTCGTATCAAGTGACTTTGATCTATGGCTCGCCCACGCAGACGGAGCAGATCTATCACGACGAGCTTCAAGAGATGGCGGCGAGCCACAAGAACTTCCGGTATCTTCCGACCGTCTTGGATGGAAGCGGGCCGGCGGGAGAGGAACGGCGGTCGGAGAGCGAGGTCCTCGCGTCGCTGTGGCAGGGGCGGAAGGACTTTTTGCCGATGGTCTGCGGGACGAAGGCCTTCATCAGGCCGCTCAAGACGTACTTGTCGGAACTGGGATTTGGGCGGAAGGAAGCGAAGTTCGAGACCTACGATTGAAAGAAGCGTTAATGTCCTTCTTTGACGAGATTCTTATTCCAGGCTGGGATTTCGATCTCGATGTCCGTGCTCCCGTTCGGGACGCATTGGCAGCCCAGGCGGGAATTTAGTCCGATATCCGGTGCTTCATCGAGTTGATCGAGTTCGTCGTCCGTGGGTTCATTGCAGGACTCCAGCCCCTTGACCACCTTCACGTGACAGGTCGAGCAGGCGCACACTCCGCCGCACGCGTGCTCGAGATCAATGCTGGCTCCTCCATTGAGCGCGATGTCCAGAATGCTGCCGGGGAGGCCGGTCGGGCCATAAGGCAGCTTGCTCGGGTCCACCTCGAAGACGATGGGCGGACCATCTGGGCGGCGGAAGGTTATTTTGTACGCCTTCTTCGGGAGTTCGACTTCCGCTTTTTCAATATACGGATTTGTTCCGCCCACGTCGTGCGAAGCCTCCTACGCGACCG
>DASQRT010000102.1:0-10103 GCA_035642795.1 Nitrospirales bacterium | reverse complement strand
TAGGGGGGGAGTTCGGCCACGAGCGTACTGGCGAGCCTCGGACTCTTCAAATGGTATCGCCGGCCGATGTAGTAGGCCACGTTGAGGCGTGCCGCGGCTGCGAACCCCATCCGATTGTTCATGGTTTCCGCGAACTGTGTGCTGTAACCAGCCAGATAGGGCATGGCACTTTCGAGATGAAAGGTGGCATTGTGCTCGACATCGAGCGCCTGGCGGCGCTCCACCGATGCGGATCCATAGAAACCAAGCGTCGGCATAATTTCTTGAGGCCACGCAAGGGTACGCTCGAAGGTAGAGACCACGCGGAAATGTCCGAGGCCTACGTTCCCCTCCTGCCCTCTGAGCGCTTCGGCGAGCGGGGGCGTGAACGTGGCGACCTCCGCGGGGCCGGTATGGTAGGCCGACAGGTTTGCACGTGCCAGATCGAGCGTGACGAGCAGCACCAGCAAGGGGAGTGCAATCGCTTCCCGCAACACCTGTTTCTGGGCGCCGGCCGTGATCAGCCAGGCCCCCAGCGCCGTGGCTGAACTGTAGAGGAAGGCAATCCCTGCCGAGTCTGCCACCTCGTGGGCCAAGTCCGTCGGCACCGCGAAACTCGCGGCCGTCCATGCGCTCGCAGTTTCGGTGCGAAGACCGACTCCGGCGGCGACGAACAAGACCGCAACCGCCAGCCAGAGGATCAGAGACCGCTGCCTCGCATGCAGCACGTCAAGCCCCGCGCCCGCGAGCATTGCTACCGCGAAGGAGACCACGCCCATCAGCTTCTCAGGGTACCGAAACGCCGACCACAAGGGCACCACTTTATAAAAGATTTCGTAAAGGCCGCCGTAAGGTCCAAGCGCGAGGAGCAACGCAAGGCTGCCAAGTAGGACGAGTACGCGGAGATCACGGCGGCCCCACGCTCCGAGCAAAGCCAGTCCCGTTACAGGGACTCCAAGATAGAGACTGTCCGCCAAAAAGCCAGGGAATGCGCTTTTGAAAAAAGTGGTGGCCATGAAAGCCGGGCTCACCTGCTCACCAACCGGACCGGCTAGGACAGTCACCAGCCGCAGCGGATGGGTTGACCACCACAAGGCCTGCTCAAGGAACAAGTCAGGGCGTGTGCGTTCGCTGCCCATGAAGACTGTCCATGACGGTCCGAGTTGGATGCCCGACAACAAAATCGTCAGGGCCACGGTCAGCGCCAGCCGCAGACCTGCATCAAGATAGAGCCCAGGCGCCCGCGCCGCCATCCAGGCCAGCGCGATGAAACCGTAGTAATATCCAGTCTGCACGTCGCCGTTAAGGAACACGGTGGTCCAGACGACGGCTGGTGCCACGACCCACGCGCCGTCACTCGAAAAGGTTTTCTCGAGCGAAACGCAGAAAAGCGGCAGCATGCAAATCGAGTACAGGTACTGAATGTTCTCGGTGAGCGACACGACATAGCCCGAGAGCACAAACGCGATGCCGGCGAGCAAGGCTCCCGCTGGCGAGAGGCGGAGCATACGTCCCAGCACGAAGGCGCCCAAGGCCGCCAGCAGGCAGGAAATTAGGATCGAGGCGCGGTATGCGTCTGGGACTGGGAAAAGGAAATACAGCGCTGTGAAGGGATGAAAGACACCGGTGTGCGTGGCACCAATAAACGGCCGCCCCAGGGCATCGTAGGGAAACCACTGCGGGAGTTCTCCGGCCGAGAGGCGCTCGACGAGATACTGCTTGATCGGAAGAAAGAATCGCAGGGCGTCGCGCTTGACGAGCGCCAGGCCCGGCAACCATAGCCTGTGGTAGAACGCGAGCGTGATACCCATCAGGACCGTCACAGCGAGCCACGTGGGCAGGCGTATCAGTGCGTTGTTCTTGTCAGGAGCGCTGGGCTTCGCATCAAGTGCAGGCATGTGAAGGCGATCTCACTGCTCTACGAGGCACCGGCAGCATTCTTTCGCGCCACGATCAGGACATTTTTCCCAAACCACGGATTCTGGAGCTCTTCAATCCACCGGGTGACCGGGACGAGCCACGAATCGTAAAGGTGCGCGAGGCGGGGGTTGATGGACGTGCGCCCCCCAACGACATTCAGGAGGTACCAGGGCAGCACCCCAATGCAGTCCATGTATCGGGACTTGACCACATCAAATCTCCCGGCGCGCAGCAAACCCTCCAAGTGCGGCTTCTCGTAGCGCCGGTAGTGGCCGACCGCCCTGTCCAGCGCGCTATAGAGCCACGGCAGAGCCGGCACGAACACGACAAACGTGCCGCCCGGCACGAGCGCGTGATAGGCGGCGCGGATTGATGCCTGATCGTCCTGAATGTGTTCGAGGACATTGATCATGATGACGGTGTCAAACCGTTCCGGGGATGATCGGAAGACGCCGTTGGTTGTCGTCAAGCGGTCTGCCCGCAGCAGATCGGGGTGGGCGGTCTCCAATCGCTTGCGCAGATGCTGGTAGAGGTTGCCATCCGGCTCGAAGACCTCCAATCGAGCCGTCGGGTGGCAGGACACATGCGAGCGCACGAGCCGCACGGTGAAGGTGCCGATGCCGGCCCCGATTTCCACCAGCCGCTCGCCAAAGAACTGACGGACTTCCTCGAAGAGCCATCGGTAGTAGTTCTCCAGATCGTCGAGTGCCAGGAGGCTGGCTGTCAGGCACTCGCATTCAGTCATACGTGTTGGCGCGCACACAGCTCACAGAGGAGGATTCTAGACGCGGGTCTGGAAAGAGGCAAGGACAAACTGGTATAAGGGACCGCGGTTGAGGACCGTAACTGGAGCAGGATGTTCAAGATTAAGAAATACCGGAAAGAATCGACCGATCCGGCCCAACTTGTCGATTCCGTCGAGCAGGCGGCCCGCCAGGCGAAGGAGAATATGCGCTGGCTCGTCGCCGGAGTGGCGGTGGCCGTCCTGGCAGGCGCGGCGGTCGGAGGCTTCCTGTGGATGCGCCAACAGGATGACCGTGTCGCAGCCGACCTGTTCTACGAAGCGACCCAACATGCATCCGAGCCGTCGCGGACGGGAGCGCCCCCTGCACCGCGCCGTCCGGAGGACATACAGAAGTCCATCGAGACATTCCGGAAGATCCTCACCGATTTCCCGAACAGCTCAGTCGCGCCCCAGGCCGCGTATCTGTTGGGGAATGCCTTGAGCGAGCGCCAGGACTGGAACGGCGCCATCAAGGCCTACCAGGATTTTCTGGCCCGATACAGCGCCAACCGACTCCTCGTCCCGCTGGTCTATCAGCGCATGGCCTACGCGCAACTGGCGCAGGGCAAGCTGGACGAAGCGGAAAAGACGTTGACCGCGATCGTGCAGATGGCGAGCGCTCCCAACAAGGATCACGCGCTCTACGAGCTTGGCAAGATCAACGAACTGCTGAACCGACAGGAGGGCGCGCTGGCGTACTACCAACAGATCGTGAAAGACCACCCGTCCTCCCCCTTCGCGACCGAGGCGACCGTTCGCATCAAGACCCTCGATGCGCGAAAAGCCGTCGCGCCCGTTGCCGAGTCCCCAGCTCCCACCCCTCCGCCACCACAGAAGTAAGCCTGATTCCAGCATGAGTACGGACCATCCCAGTCGACACTCGTCGTGTTGCCACGCGCTGGTCCTCCTTGTCGCGACCGGTGTGGTCTTTTTCGGGACCGCGTTGGTGGATCCATCCCGGCTGTGGTTGTTGGTGGTGCCGATGGTTTTCTGCGTGACGGCTTACGGAGCGGGCGCGCTGGTCGAACGAGCCATCGGTGGCCTCGTGGCGGGGGGTAATCATCCGCCGATGGTCGTGCTGTCAGCCCGCATGGGTGTTGGGCTAGCGTGCTTGTCGTTGGTGACCTTCCTGAGCGCGCTGAGTCGGGTGCTCTGGCTGGCCGGGCTGGTCGTGCTTCCGGCCATCGCGTACGGGTTCGTCTGTGCCATCCGCGCAAGCTTTCAGCTTCGCCCGCGCCGTGGGTCTGTGGCCGCTGGAGTCGGAGGATGCCTGCTGGGGGGCACGTGGCTCGTCGCCTGGCTATGGGCGACAATCCCACCCACCTTTTATGACGAACTGGTCTATCATCTGGTTATCCCCCAACGGGTCCTCGCGGCCGGCGAACTGCTCACCCTGCCCTGGGTCCTTTTCACACTGATGCCCCATGCGTCGGATTTGTTGCTGGCGTGGGGATTGGTCCTGGGCGATGACCTCGGGGCTCGGGCCATCCAGTTTGCTCAGTGGGCAATGTGTTTTCTGGCTGTCTGGGCCATTGTCGAAGTCATGACGTGGCCAAGGGTTGCGGTGTGGGCGCCGTCCTTCATCGCGTGTGCATTCGCCGCTTCACCCATGGTCTGGTTTCTCGGGACGTTGTCGTTTGCGGAGACCGGCCAGGCTGTAGGGCTGCTTTGCAGTGCTGTCGTGATCGCGTCTGTTCCGGCACAACGGTACTCGTGGCTAGCCTTGGGGCTCGTGCTTGGTTGGGTCGCATCGAGTAAGCTCTCCGGATTGTATTGGGTGGCCGCAGCACTGGTCGCCGCGCGCGTGGCTGGATGGCCGCTTCTGGAACTCAGCCGGGCAGCGGTGATCGCGCTGCTCACGATGACGCCCTGGTGGATACGGGCCTTCGTCCATACGGGCAACCCCGTCTATCCCATGTTTTACAGTCTGCTCGACGGGCGTCCCTGGAGTGAGGAAAGCCAGGTCCGTTTGTTGGCGGATCTCCCCTACGGAATGCCGGGGAGCCTGGGGTGGATGGGGTTGCTTCGCCTTCCGCTTGATCTGGTCCTGCATCCCGAACGCTTTGGCTCTGCGTCGGACGTGGGCGCGCTGGCGGTCCTCTCGGCCTGTGGGCTCCTGGCATTGCCGGTCGCCGCGCGCGTGGCGGGTCTTCGATGGAGCACGCGGCAACTCGGGGACGCAGCCGCTGTCTTTGTGTTGGTGGCTGGAGCCGGGTGGGTCATGACGACGCCGACCGCTCGGTTCTTTGCGCCAGCGTTTCTGCTCGGCTTGGCAGTCCTGGTTGGGCTCTGTATGCAGTTTCACAAGGCCGCTCAAGGGCTCGCGCTGGTCTTGCTGCTGACTACCGGGGGTGCGGGGGCGTGGCAGTTTATCACTCAACACGCGGCTGTCTTCTCCTCTGTGAATGTAGCTCTAGGGCGCGAGAAAGGCGACGCCTATCTCGCTCGGGTCCTCGACCATTTTCATGCTGCTCGTTTCGTGCGTGAAACCCTGCCACTTAACGTGCGGCTCCTGTTCATCGGTGAGACTCGACCCTATTACTTCTCTCGCGACGCGGTCGCGCCGCATCCGATTGATGCTCACCCGCTCTCTCGTTGGGTTCACGAGGAAACGTCCGTTGAGTCTCTCATTCGGAGGCTGACTGCGGAAGGGATCACCCATGTGGTTCTCAACGTCCACGAGTTTCGGCGCGTGCGTGATAAATATGGCGTCCTGGCTTTTTCCGGCGAAGCTGCCCCACAGGACGAGCGTCGCCTCCGAGAACTTCCCAAGGCCCTGCGGCTACTCTATGCCGCCAACGGAGTGTATGTCTTTGAAGTGCCTGGGCGGTAGTGTGAGGGTAAATTACGACTTGGCCTTGACCGGTTGGGGGATGAGGAGCCACTCGCCAGGCTTCGGCTTGTAGGACTTGTCCAGGGCGTTGGCTTCCAAGATCGCTGAGAGCGGGGTGTGGTGACGCATCGCGAAGTGGAGCAGGGTCTCCCCGCGGCGGACCTGGTAGCGCGTCGCCTGGACCCGCTTCCAGTCCGGGTACGTCGCCAGGTTGTTCAGCAGCAGGTCCTTGCTCCCCACCGGAACCTTCAAACGGTAGGTGGGATCCGGTGGTGTCAGGTCTTTGCGAAGCTCCGGGTTCAGGGCCTTCAACTCCTTGTAAGTCACGCCGGCGGCCTTGGCCGCCACCCGTAAGTGGATAGGCCGCGTGAGAACAGCTTCCTCGTATTCAACAGGAGATTGTGGACTGATCAGAAACCCGTACCTGCTCGGGTCTTTGGCGATGAGAGTCGCGGCGAGAAACCGGGGCACGTACTCCTTGGTTTCGCGCTTGATCAGCTTGGTGTCAGTGAGGTCCCAGAAGTCATCGGCGTGGGCGCGGGCGAGCGCGCGGCCCACCCTCCGCTCGCCGGCATTGTACGCGGCCATCGCCAGCGGCCAGGAGCCGAAGAGGTGGTATAGGTCGCGCAGATATTGGGCGGCGGCCAGCGTGGATTTCACGGGGTCTCGCCGCTCGTCGATCCAGTTGTCGACCCGCAGGCCGTACGTCTTGGCGGTGGACTTGATAAATTGCCACGGTCCGACCGCCTTGGCCCTGGACACGGCGTTCGTATTGAAGCCGCTCTCCACCAGCGAGAGGAAGATCAGGTCCGCCGGCAGGTTGAACTCCGCGAAGATCTGCTCGATCATCGGCCGGTGGCGTTCCAGCCGGTACAGCCAGAGCTCGAAGCGATCGCGGATATGGAAGGTGAAAAACTGGATGTGCTTGTCGATCTTAGGCGTCCGCACGATCGGAACGTCGAAGTCGAGCGTTTCCTCCACGACCTCGAGCGGGGCGGTCGTCGTGACTTCGAGCAACGAAGTGCCCGGCGCACTTTCTACCACAGGCGGGGAAGGGGAGGTGGACACGTCGATGCGGAGGGTGGAGTCTAGGGTGATTCCAAGCGGCGGGTCACCCGCCGCAGGCTCCTCCGGTTCGGCCCCCGACAGCGCAAGCAATAGGGAAGAACTCAGGCGCAATCCCTCGTCCAAGCGGTACCGATCAGGCAGCCATGCCCGTGCCTCGGTCGGCACGACCCCGGCGGTCAGGATTCCGCTCAGCAGGACCAATAGAAAGAAACGGATGCGCATAGGCCTCTCCAAGAGCCCGTTACTCTAGACGAAGCACCGTTTGAAAGCAAGAGATGCGCGTAATCTAAGCGAATAACCTGAGCAAAACCTTTGCCAGCATAAGGGTGCTTTCATTTATGCAAATTCATTGCACTCATAAGATTTCGGAATCATTAAAAAATTGGCCTTCTGGATCTGGACACCACATCCAGGCGGTCTCGAATTTCCATGGCACACTCGTCAACCACACTTACAAAAAGATGCAGGATGGCTATCGAATGAGATAGCCTTTTACGCAGATGCAGGTCTGTGCTTGTTGCTGCCACCCTGTGGAAGCCAAGGCCCACATAGGACCTAGACCAGTTTAAATGGGGCAGGGCAGTCCCGTATTCCTGTTCACCAGTGCTCACACCACTAGGCATTGATAATCAGTTGATTTCCTGCCCAAATAGGTCTTTAGGCGCCTTGACAGGTCTCTGGGCGTGTGATAGCTTGCCCACGTCTTCATCCATCCAGCTTCCCCTCAGAAGGAGACCCTCAGGCATGGTGAAACGGTACCTGTTGGCCCCAGGGCCGACCCAAGTTCCCCCGGAAGTGCTGTTGGCCATGGCCAGGCCGATTCTGCACCATCGGGCCCCCGAGTTCGCCACCTTGTTCGCGCAGGTGCGCGAAGACCTCAAATGGCTCTTCCAGACCAGGAATGATGTCCTGACACTTGTTTCGACGGGCACGGGTGCCATGGAGGGGGCGGTGTCCAATTTCCTTTCGCCCGGCGACAAGGCGCTCTACGTCAACGGCGGGAAGTTCGGAGAGCGCTGGGGCAAGCTCTGCAAGACCTTCGGCGTGAACGCGACCGAGATCAAGGTGGAGTGGGGGGATGCGGTGGACCCCCAGGCCGTGGCCGACGTGTTGAAGAGAGACCCAGCCATCAAGGCGGTGTACATGCAGGCGAGCGAAACCTCTACTGGGGTAGCCCACGACACCCGCGCGCTGGCCGAGATCGTGCGGGCCCGCGAGGACACGATTCTGGTAGTGGACGCGATCACCGCCCTGGGCGTGTTTGAATTGCGGACCGACGAGTGGGGCCTCGACGTGCTGGTCGCCGGATCGCAGAAGGCGTTGATGCTGCCTCCTGGCCTCGCCTTCGTGAGCGTGAGCGAGAAGGCGTGGCGGCTGGCCGACAAGGCCAAGAACGCGGCCTTCTACTTCAATTTTAAGAAGGAGCGGGAAGCCCAGCAGAAGAACCAGACCGCATACACCGCCGGGGTCTCGTTGCTGGCGGGGCTCCAGGAAGTGCTGAAGATGCTCAAAGCGGAAGGACTCGGCAACGTCTTCGCGCGCCACGCCCGCCTGGCCCACGCGATGCGGGAGGGGATGAAGGCCGCCGGGCTCTCGCTCTTTCCCAAGCAGAGCCCGAGCGACGCGCTCACGGTGGTGTCGGCGCCGCCCGGTGTGGATGGACAGGCGGTGTACAAGAACCTCCGCGAGCAGTACGGCATCACGGCGGCCGGTGGGCAGGACCACCTTAAGGGGAAGATCTTCCGGATCTCGCACATGGGGTATATGGATACCTTCGATGTCATCCAGGCGATCGCCGCCACCGAGATGGTACTCAAAGGGCTGGGCCATCCGGTGAGGCTGGGGTCGGGCGTGGGGAAAGCCGAGGAGCTGCTGCTCGCCAAATGAAAATCCTGGTCAGCGACATCCTCTCTAAGCAGGGGATCGAGATTCTCGAGAAGGCCGGCCTGACCGTCGACGTCAAGACCAAGATGGCGAAGGAGGAGATGCTCTGCGAGATCAGGCACTACGAGGGTTTGATCGTCCGCAGCGCGACCAAGGTGACTGCCGAGATGATCGCCGCCGCTGGCAAGCTACGGGTGATCGGTCGGGCAGGGTCCGGTCTGGACAACGTGGACACCGCGGCGGCGACCAAGCGCGGCATCGTGGTGATGAACACGCCAGGCGGCAACAGCGTCACCACGGCCGAGCATACCCTGGCGATGATCTTCGCGCTGGCCCGTAAGATCCCGCAGGCCACCGCCTCGATGAAGGGCGGCAATTGGGAGAAGGATCGGTTCATGGGCGTGGAGCTCTACAACAAGACCCTCGGCATCGTCGGGATGGGCCAGATCGGGGGCCACCTCGCGAAACTCGCCCAGGGCATGTTGATGAACGTGATCGCCTACGATCCGTACCTCGCCGAAGAGCGCGCCCGCAAGATGGGGGTCGAGATGATGGGCATGCACGAACTCTTCCGCCGCGCCGACATCATCTCGGTGCACACCCCGCTGACGGCTGAGACCCAGAACATCGTCAACGCCGCGACGATCGCGACGATGAAGGACGGCGTGCGCATCATCAACTGTGCCCGCGGGGGGATCATCAACGAGAAGGACCTCTACGACTCGCTGAAGAGCGGCAAGGTCGCGGGCGCCGCGTTCGATGTGTTTGAAGAGGAGCCAATCAAGCCCAGCCACCCGTTGCTGACGCTGGACAACTTCATCTGCACCCCGCACATCGGCGCGTCCACGACCGAAGCCCAGGAGAACGTGGCAGTGGGGATCGCCGAGCAGATTGTGGACTACTTGACGCGCGGCATCGCGCGGGGCGCCGTCAACGTCCCGTCGGTGCCGGCCGAGATGCTGCCGCGGCTCCAGCCGTACATCACGCTGACCGAGCAGCTGGGGCTCCTGCACTCCCAGCTGTACGAGGGCGGGATCGAACGGGTGACGATCGAGTACAAGGGCGAGGTCGCTGGGGTCAACGTGGCGCCGCTGACCATCGCCGCGCTGAAGGGCCTCCTGACGCCGATCCTGGAGGAGACGATCAACTACGTGAACGCGCCAGTCGTGGCGCGGGAGCGCGGGATCGAGGTCAAGGAAGTGAAGAGCAGCGATGCGGGCGATTTCACCAGCCTGATCACGCTCCAAGTGGAGGCTGAGAAGAAGACCAGCCGGATCGCCGGGGCGCTGTACGGCCGGCGGGATCCCCGAATCGTTCAACTGGATTCATTCCGGGTCGAGATCGTGCCGGAAGGACACATGCTCTTCATCCTGAACCACGACCGTCCCGGCGTCATCGGCCAGGTGGGGCAGATCCTCGGCGAGCACCAGATCAACATCGCTCGCATGCAGTGTTCGCGGGAAGAGAAGGGAGGCCAAGCGTTACTCATCGTGGGCGTGGACGCGCCGCTGCCCACGGAAGTCTTGCGGGCCGTCACGGTCGCGAAGAACATCATCTCGGTCAAGCTCGTCCGTCTCTAGCCGTCCGCGCGACGCTCGGCAAGACCTCAAATCCGTTGGTCCGTTGTACGATGAC
>DASQRT010000101.1:0-6289 GCA_035642795.1 Nitrospirales bacterium | reverse complement strand
GTAGAAGTGGCGGAGACCGAACAGGACCAGGGCATCATCTCCGAGGTCGAAGCCCCGATCATCAAGCTGGTTAACGGGATCATGGTCAACGCCATGAAGGTGGGGGCCAGCGACATTCACATCGAACCCTACGAGAACGTCTTCCGGATCCGGTACCGGGTGGACGGTGATCTGCAGACGGTGATGAACCTGCCCTTGAAAGTCAAGAATGCGCTCATTTCCCGCATCAAGATCATGGCGAAGCTGGATATCGCGGAGCGGCGGCTCCCGCAGGACGGACGCATCAAGCTGAAACTCGGGCCCAAGCGCGACATCGACTTCCGCGTTTCGGTCCTGCCCACCCTGTACGGCGAGAAGGGCGTTCTCCGCCTCTTGGACAAGGCCAACGTCCAGGTGGATAAAGACAAGCTCGGCTTTGATAAGAAGCAGGCAGCCGACATCAATGCTGCCCTGGCGATGCCGTATGGGATGATCCTCGTCACCGGTCCGACCGGGAGCGGTAAGACCGTGACTCTCTATTCGTGCTTACAGGCCCTCAACAATCCGGACGTGAACATTTTGACGGCCGAGGACCCGGTCGAATTCAACTTCATGGGGATCAATCAGGTGCTGGTCCAGCCGGACATCGGGCTGACCTTTGCGGCGGCCCTGAAGTCCTTCCTCCGGCAGGATCCTGACATCATCCTGATCGGTGAGATCCGGGACTTCGAGACGGGCGAGATCGCGATCAAGGCCGCGATGACCGGACACTTGGTTTTAGCCTCAGTCCACACCAACGACGCGCCGTCCACCATCAACCGGCTTCTCAACATGGGCATTGAGCCGTTCCTGGTCGCCGCCTCCGTGATCTTGGTCATCGCCCAGCGGCTCTGCCGGCGCATCTGCAAGGACTGCAAGGTGCCAGACCCTACGGTGACTCCGGAAATCTTGAGAATGGCAGGTGCCAGCAAAGCGAATGAAGAGGAATTCGCGAAAATGACCCCAATGATGGGAAAAGGCTGCACGACCTGCAACAAAAAAGGGTACAAGGGACGCCTCGCCCTCTACCAGATCATGCCCATCACGGAGCAAATTCGATTGGGGATTCTGCGTGGCGCGTCGACGGACGAGATCAGGAAGATGACGCTTGACGAGAGCGTCAAGACGATCCGGATGAGCGGGATCACCAAAGTCTGCCAGGGGATCACGACGCTGAAGGAAGTCGAGGGCGTTTCGATCGCCGAGTAGGTCCGAGGCCATAACTGACCACATGAGGTGACCGCATGCCTGTCTTTGCATACGCCGGGACAGCCCGAGGGGGGAACTCCGTCACCGCGGAGATCAATGCTGATACCCGTGAATCGGCGATCGAGCAGTTACGTTCCCAGGGTATCACCGTCAAAAGCATTGAGGAGAAGAAGAAGGCTAAGTCCCTCTTTGGTGTGAAGAAGCAGAAGATCACCGACAAGGACATCGTCGTCTTCACCCGGCAGTTCGCAACCATGATTAACGCCGGGCTTCCGCTGGTGCAGTGCCTCGAGATCCTCGCCACGCAGTGCGATAACAAGACCTTCGGGAAGCTGATTGGCGAAGTCAAGATGGATGTCGAATCCGGGACGACCTACGCCGACGCGCTGAAGAAGCACCCCAAGACCTTCAGCAGCCTCTACTGCAACATGGTGCAGGCAGGCGAGGTGGGCGGCGCGCTCGACGTCACCATGCAGCGTCTGGCGAACCAGTTGGAGAAGGCCGCGAAGTTAAAGGCCCAGATCAAGTCTGCCATGGTCTACCCGGCTGCCATCGTGGGCGTGGCCATCATCGTGGTGTCGGTCCTGATGGTCTGGGTCATCCCGATCTTCGCAAAGATGTTCACGGAATTCGGTGGGACGCTGCCGGCTCCGACCCAGCTCGTGATTGGCATCAGCGACTTCATGCAGAAGTACATCATCTTGATGGCCATCGCCGCGGGGGTGGGCCTTTACGGGCTGAAGAGATATTACGCTACCCCCGGAGGCAGGCTGAAGATTGATGCGTTCATGCTCAAGCTGCCGGTGGCGGGCGATCTGATCCGGAAAATCGCGGTGGCGCAGTTCACGCGAACCTTCGGGACGTTACTGCAGAGCGGCGTGCCGATCATGGAAGGGCTCGAAATCGTCGCGCGGATCTCGGGGAACAAGATCGTGGAAAACGCGATTCTGGAGGCGCGGACTAGCGTGGGCGAGGGGAAAACGCTGTCCGAGCCACTCGGCAAGACCGGGGTCTTCCCCCCGATGGTCGTCCAGATGATCAACGTCGGCGAGGCCACGGGGGCGCTGGACGCGATGCTCGGGAAGATCGCGGATTTCTACGACGATGAAGTGGACTCGGCGGTCGCGGCCTTGACCTCACTCTTGGAGCCCTCGTTGATGGTGTTCCTGGGGACCGTCATCGGGTTCATCGTCATTGCCATGTATCTCCCCATCTTCAAGATGGCGTCGGTTGTTGGCTAGGGTGCGAGTGCGGCTTCACGAAATGTATGGAGGCCCTGCGGAACAAGCTCAAATGGCTCATGGGCATCAGGGTCGCCGTCGTCACCCTCACCCTGGGAGTGCTGATCTATCTTCAGATCGGTAAGAGCACACAGGCCATTCCCGCTTACTACGGCCTGATCGTTGCGACCTACCTCCTCACGATCCTCTACAGCCTCCTCGTCAATCGAATCGAGTGGCTCGTCTCATTCGCGTACCTGCAGATCGGCCTGGATATCGTGTTCGAAGCCGTCCTGGTGGCCATCACCGGCGGTGTAGAAAGCCCCTTCTCGCTGCTCTTCATCCTGTCAATCACCACTTCCAGTGCGCTGTTGTCCCGCAAGGGCGGACTGGCGGCGGCCTCGATCGCCGGCATTCTCTATGGGGCCATCGTAGATCTGCAGTACTACCGTTCCACCTATCAGATCGCGCTCTTTGCATGGCTGCCGCGGACGGAGCTTCTGGTCCCCGAGATCTTCTACAACCTGTCGCTGAACCTTCTTGGGTTCATCATGGTCGGGTACCTGAGCGGCACCTTGGCGGAGAAGCTGAGAAGCACTGGCGAGCGCCTAGAGGAGAAGGATCGCGACCTCACCGGCTTACGGGAGTTTCACCAGTTCGTCCTGGAGAGCATCGACAGCGGGCTCTTCACCACCGACCCGGGAGGACGCCTCACGTCATTCAACCGGCGTGCCGAGGAGATCATGGGGTATAACCAGGCGGAGATCCGGGGGCGGCCCTGGTGGGAGGTTTTCGCCTGGCCGGCTCCGACCGGCCAGAGCGGGATGCTGCCGGCCGACATGTCGCATCGTCTGGAAGAAGTGGGGCGCCGCAAGGACGGAACCCGTCTCATCCTGGCGATGAGCCTTGCACCCCTCCAGGCTCGGGGGCGGAACGCCGGGATCGTGGGCGTCTTTCAGGACATCACGCCTCTCAAGAAGATGGAGGAGGTGGTGCGACGCAAACAGTGGCTCGCGACGATCGGTGAACTGTCGGCCGGCCTCGCCCACGAGATCCGCAACCCGCTGGCGGCGCTCTCCGGTGCCATCCAAGTGATGCGGAAGGATCTGTACACGACTGACGTCAACCGGCCGTTGCTGGACCTCGCGCTCCGCGAGACCGAACGGCTGAACGGGATCGTGTCGGATTTCCTGCAGTACGCGCGCCCGCGTCCGCTTAACCTCAAACAGTGTGACATCAATGAGCTGGTCCAAGACACGATCCACCTGCTTGAGCAGACGCCCGAATACGGCGGCCAGATCCGCTTCATACGCCACCTGGCGCTCGACGGCGTCGTCACGATGGCGGATCCGGACCAGATGCGCCAGGTGTGCTGGAACCTCGGCTTGAACGCCTGCCAGGCAATGCCCGATGGGGGCACCTTGACGGTGGCGACCCGACGGGTATCCCCGCCGGTCGACGGGACGGAAGGCGAGTCTGTCGAAATCGTGTTTGAGGACACCGGCCCGGGTATCCCGGAGGAGCACCTGCACAAGATCTTTTACCCGTTCTTTACGACGAAAGAGGGCGGGACTGGCCTCGGGCTCTCGTTGGTGCACCGGATCATGGAGGAGCACAAGGGCGGCGTGCAGGTGGAGAGCGTGCCCGGGGAGGGCACGTGTGTGAAATTGACGCTTCCGATTACCGGAACCACCGCGCAGGAGTTACGTTGATGGTGGCAGTGCCGGCCAGGATCCTCGTGGTGGACGATGAGCGAGGCATGCGTGAGGTCCTGAGCACCATACTCGGACGAGCTGGTCACAGTGTGGTTACGGCTGCTGATGGCCAGGAGGCCCTCCAGTTTATCGGATCGGACATCTTTGATCTCGTCATCACGGATCTGAAAATGCCAGGTCGTCTTGGAGGAATGGAAGTCGTGAGGGCTGTGAAGGACATCGCGCCGGACACTGTGGTCCTCGTGCTCACGGCGTACGCGACGCTAGAGGTGGGCATCGAAGCGGTGAAACTGGGCGCCTACGACGTGCTGACCAAGCCCTTCAACAACGATCATGTGGTGCTCACCGTCCGGAAGGCCCTGGACGCCAAGCGGCTGACTGTCGAAAACCTATTGCTGAAGCGAGAGTTAAAGGGGCAGGCTTCGTTTGAGAATCTCATCGGAACCAGCGAGGTGATGCAGAAGGTCTTTACCCTAATCCGACGTGTGGCGGAGACCTCCAGCACCGTCCTGGTCTGCGGGGAAAGCGGGACGGGCAAGGAGCTGGTCGCGCGCGCCATCCACTACAACAGCCCCCGTCGGGACCGTCCCTTCGTCACCGTCAACTGCGGCGCCCTGCCGGAGCCCCTGCTGGAAAGCGAGCTGTTCGGCCATATGCGGGGGTCCTTCACCGGTGCGGTGTCCAACAAGGAGGGGCTCTTCGAAGTGGCCGACGGTGGCGCACTGTTCCTCGACGAGATTGCGGAAGCGCCGCCGGGCATCCAGGTCAAGTTGTTGCGGGTGCTGCAGGAGCCGGAGTTCCGGCGGATCGGCGGGACGCGCACAATCAAAGTGGACGTGCGGATCATCGCCGCCACGAACAAGGATTTGGAAAAAGCGGTCGCGCAGGGGCTTTTCCGGGAGGATCTCTACTACCGCCTGAACGTGATCCCGATCACACTGCCCCCGCTACGGTCCCATCCCGACGATGTTCCCCTGCTGGTGCAGCATTTCCTCACAGTCTTCGGCCAGAGGGCCAACAAACCTGCGCTGACCGTGGCACCGGCCGCCATGCGCGCGCTCCAACAGTATGAATGGCGGGGCAACGTACGGGAGCTGGAGAACGTCCTGGAACGGGTTGTCGCTCTTGTGCCGGGCCCTGGAATTACATTAGACGATGTGGCCCAATGGGTACGGGAACCTTCACCAAACGGAGAGTCGAAAGTTCCGACAGATATTCCGTCTGAGGGACTCGACCTGGAAGGTCTCATCAACGGCATTGAGCGTGACCTGCTGGTCCGGGCCTTGGAGCGCAGCGGAGGAGTGAAAAAAGAGGCCGCCCGCCTGTTGAAGCTTAACACCCGTTCTCTCCGCTATCGCCTGGACAAGTACGACATCAAACCTGCGGACGGGGCGAGCGCCGGTCCGGAGGAGGACGAGGATGACTAGCCGCAGCATCGAAGTGGCGGCACCTGGGAAAGTCAACCTCATCCTCCGCGTGTTGGATCGCAGACCCGACGGATATCACAACCTCTGGTCGGTGATGCACGCTTTCGAACTGGCAGATGCCGTGGTCGTGGAGCTCGATGGCCAATCAGGCATCCGGCTGACCTGCGAGGGCGCCGACCTGCCAACCGACTCGGCGAACCTGGCCTTTCGCGCGGCGGAACGCGTCCTAGCGCGGGTACGGCGGCGGAAGGGGCTACGCCTTCATGTGCGCAAACGGCTGCCGGTGGCAGCCGGTCTTGGCGGCGGGAGCAGCAACGCGGCCGCGACCATCCAGGCGCTGGCGACCTTGTTGGACACCGGGTGGTCCCGGACCGAGATGGCCCAACTCGGGCAGGAAGTCGGTAGCGACGTGCCGTTCTTCTTTTACGGGCCCACCGCGCTGGTCGAAGGGCGGGGGGAGCGCGTCACCCCGCTGCAATTGGAGGCGGAGCGGTGGCTGCTGTTGGTGAACCCCGGCCTTGCAATCTCGACTGCCTGGGCGTACGAGCGTCTGGCAGCGGTTCGGGCGGGACAGGCCGTGAGAGTGCCCGGTCGGCTGCCTCGCCCCGCGGTCGATCATGGCGCGGAGGGACCGCAACTGGTGAAGTGGCACGACTTGCTGCCGTTGGTCGAGAACGATTTCGCACCCGTGATGGAACAG
>DASQRT010000100.1:0-4752 GCA_035642795.1 Nitrospirales bacterium | reverse complement strand
CGCGTGGGCAGCTTGCTGAACAGTAATAGATATGCGACCTCTTCGAACGTGGCCTGCTCCGCCAGATCGCCGATCGCGTAGCCGCGGTACCGGAGACCGGCCGCGCCTTCGTCCACTTCGCAGAGGGCGCTCTCGCCCGCGATCACGCCCTCAAGACCGGGGCTGTACTCCTTCTTGGCCTTATCGTCCATATCGTTTCTCGATGTCGTCGTCCCGCTTTTCGTAATCCGCGTAGCGGAGGAGCTCATAGAGCTGCTGGCGGGTCTGCATCTTGTCCAACGACCGCTGTTGGGTGCCGAGCCTCTTCAGCTCTTCCAACATCGCCTCGATAGCCTTCGCGGCCACCCGCTGCGCCGTGACGGGGAACAGCACCAGGCGATAGCCCAGCGCTTCGAACTCCTTGACGGTCAGGTACGGGGTCTTGCCGAACTCGGTCATGTTCGCGACGAGCGGCACGGTCACGCCGTCCTTTTTCAGTGCTTGCGCGAACGCCTTGAACTCCTCGGCGGACTCCAGCGCTTCAGGGAAGATCGCATCGGCCCCCGCGTCCACATAGGCCCGCGCCCGCTTGACGGCCCCGTCCAGCCCCTCGACCGCCCGCGCGTCCGTCCGCGCGACGATCAGAAAGTCAGGGTCGCGGCGCGCTTCCACCGCCGCCCCGATCTTCTGCGCCATTTCAGCGACAGACACGAGGCGCTTGTCCGGCAGGTGCCCGCACTTCTTGGGGCTCTCCTGGTCCTCCAGATGGATCCCGGCCAGGCCCGCCTGCTCGAACGCCTCGACCGTCCGCATCACCGACAGGGGCGGGCCGTAGCCGGTGTCAGCGTCGGCCAGCGCCGGGATGGTGACAGCCTGGGCGATGGTGCCAGCGTCGGCGACTACTTCCGCCATGGACAGCAGGCCGATATCGGGCAGGCCCTGCGCGGCCGCGATGCCGGCGCCGGACACATACACTGCGTCGAAGCCGGCGCTCTCGATCTGCATGGCCGTCAGCGCGTTGAAGGCGCCCGGCATCACGAGGGTGCCTCGCGCGATCAGTTCGCGCAGGCGGCGTGGGTTCGATGGGCGCTGTGTGTCAGCCACGGCGTGCGACCTTCAGCAGCGGCATCAACGCTCCGATGTCCTTGAGTGTCTCCAGCTTCCACACCATGTCAATCATCTTGCCTGCCCTGGCTCGGTCGAACAGGCCGACGGCCAGGCGCCGGAACTTCTCCTCGATCTCGCGATCCGAGAGCGGGTTCCGGGGATGGCCCAACGGATAATCCACCTGCTTGACGTACTCATTCCCGCTGGCCGTCCGGACCGTCACGCGCGTCGGCATCGCCTTCGGATACCACCCGATGAATTCTTCCTGCTCGATCACGCGGACCTTCTGCATGAGCGCCCGAAGCTGTGGATCGGTCAGGCGCTTGGCGTCGAAGGACCGCACGGTGACCGTGCCGTCCAGCAGGGCCACCGCCACGCAATAGGGCAGGCTGTGGTCGGCCGTCTCCCGCGTCGCAGGGCGCCACTTCTCCGGGTCGCGGCCGATGATCTCGATCGCCACGTCATAGCTGCCGATCTCGATCTCGGCGATGCCGGACAACGCCGAGCGCCCCTCTTTGTTCAACAGCTCCTCGCGGACTACCAGCGCGGCTTCCACCGCCGATTGAGCGTGGTACTCCACCGGGTAGTGCTTGATGTAGGTCTCCAATATCTTGAATAGGGCCCGCGCAGGGGACTGGCTCCTGCCGGAGGCAGGTGCCTGTCCCCGTTCACCGCCGAACGGCGGCAGATCGAGCGGGCCGGACACCAGCTCCATGAAGCCCTTTGGGCCTTCAAAAATCGGCGAGGGGCCGGTCATGCCCTGTTGGGCCAGCATCGCGGCGAACACGCCGTTCCGCGCGGCATTGGCGAAGGCGCACGCCTTCCACATCGAGAGGTCCCCGACCCGCGTCTGCCGCAAGGCCACGTTGGCCACTCCGGCCAGGTTGATCGCCTGAACCGTCTGCACCTTAGAGAGCTTCAGAACCTTGGCCGCTCCCAGGGCGGACGAAAACGGGCCGTAGGTGACATGGTCCCAGCCCCGCGGCCGCAGCGCTGCGGCGTCGCAGAGGCGGCACTGGATCTCATACGCTAAGGCGAGCGCCTCGATGACCTGCTGGCCGGACGC
The DNA here is from genome assembly GCA_035642795.1 of Nitrospirales bacterium. Classification (GTDB taxonomy): domain Bacteria; phylum Nitrospirota; class Nitrospiria; order Nitrospirales; family NS-4; genus NS-12. The sequence continues at coordinate 2,600 of DASQRT010000100.1, read as the reverse complement.
CCCGGTATTTTCTCCCGCCGCGAGGACGGCTGAAATATTGTCGGAGGGATGGGCTGGCTCCTTGGACAGGTACGTATCGTTGAAGTCCAGGTAGCGTACCAAGGCGCCATTGGCGAAGGTGGCCAGGTCCGGGAGGGTCTTGTGAGCCGTGCCCCACAGCGTCGCGCCGTTGGGAACCGTGACCGCCTGCGCAATCCGGCGGCCGATCACGCAGGGCTCAGCCATCCACGCGCCGAAGGCGCAGGCCAGGCTGTCCAGGACGCGGCGCTTGACTTCGTGGACGACGGAAGCAGGCAGGTCTTCGTAACGGAGCGACTGCGCGTAGGCAGCGAGGCGATCGGCAATCACGGAGACTCTCCCTTCAAACCGAACTTGCTTAAAGAAAATTGTACCACACCCGCGATGACAGAAGGACCGCGACTCTGTTATGGTAGAGGACCGCAGACCAACCCCGGGGCACTAGTATGGCCGCAAAGTTCGTGACCGTCACCGTCGCCGAACGCCTCGCCACCATTACCCTGAACAACCCTCCGTCGAATCTCCTCAGCACGCCAGTCCTGAAGGAACTGGACCAGGCCTTCGGGAAGCTGGAGGCGGACGACGCCGTCCGGGTCATCATCCTGACCGCCAGCGGGAAGTTTTTCTGCCCGGGCGCTGACATCAAGGAGCTCGCCGAGCTCAACACCGTCCATCAGGGTTCGGAACTTTCCGGCCGCGGGCAGGCATTGCTCAACCGGATCGAGCGGTTCGACAAGCCGGTCATCGCGGCGATCAATGGGGCCTGTCTCGGCGGCGGCCTGGAGCTGGCCATGGCCTGCCACATACGGGTCGCGGCGGCGGGCATCCTGCTCGGCTTGCCGGAAATCAAGCTGGGACTCATCCCCGGATTCGGCGGGACCCAGCGGCTCCCCCGCATCATCGGTCCGTCCAAAGCCGCCGAGCTGATCCTCACCGGTGAGGCTGTCACCTCGGAGGAAGCGCTGACTCTGGGACTGGTGAACCGGGTTGTCCCTCCCGGAGAGATCCTGCTGACGGCTCAGAAGCTGGCCGGCATGATCACGGCCAAGGGGCGCCTAGCAACCCAAGCCGCGTTGCGGGCGATCAGGACCGGTCTCGACAGCCCGCTGGCCGAGGGTCTGGCCCGCGAGGCCGAGCTGTTCGGCGAGCTGTGCGAGACGCCCGACAAGAAGGAAGGAACATCGGCGTTCCTGGAAAAGCGCCCGCCGAGATTTTCATAAGCCACGTGGCTAGCCCTTGGGAAATTCGGGAGGAACACATTCGCATGCTGCGGCTTCGGCTGCGCGCGGATTTGACCGCCTGCCGGCTCCGCCTCCAGCCAATGAGCCGCGAGCAGGCACTCACGCTCATCGAGCGGACGCGAGACGAGATCCTCGAGTTGTTTCCAGGAAAGGACGACGTGTTCGACCTGGTGCTGCGGCCCCGGTTCCTCCGCATCTTCAACGACGAGGAGAACTGAATACTAGCAGTCCTGCGTGCTTAGACCTATGAACGTTGAGCCGGGCTCTATCCTGATCGTGGACGATAACGCCAATGATCGTGAGCTGCTCGCGCTTCATCTGAAACGTCAAGGGCACCGCATTACGTTCGCGGATAACGGACGCGCAGCACTGGAGCTGATGCTATCCCAGCCGTTCGACCTCGTCCTGCTCGACATTCGCATGCCGGAGATGGACGGGTTCCAGGTGCTGGAGCATCTCAGGGCCTACCAAGCGCTGCGCCACCTACCGGTCGTGGTGCTGTCTGGATCGCACGAGCTCGACAGCGCCGCGCGATGCATCGAGTTGGGCGCGGAAGACTACCTCCTGAAGCCGTACCAGAAGGTCTTGTTGAACGCGCGGGTCAATTCTTCCATCGAGAAGAAGCGGCTGCGCGACCGGGAACAGAACTACATCGAGAAGCTGCAAGAGGAGCAGGACAAGTCGGAGCATCTGCTGCTTAGCATCCTGCCGAAGCCCATTGCCGATCGGTTGAAACAGGGGGAAGAGCCCATCGCCGACAGCTTTGCCGAGGTCAGCGTGCTCTTCGCCGATATCGTCGATTTCTCACGGCTGACAGCCAGCATCCCTCCCACCGAACTGGTCGGATTGCTGAACGACGTGTTCTCTGAATTCGACCGGCTGGCTGAGAAGTACGAGGTGGAGAAGATCAAGACCATGGGCGACGAATACATGGTGGCCGCCGGCCTGCCGACTCCCAGCGTGGATCACGCATGGGCAGTGGTCGAGCTGGCATTGGACATGCAGACCGCCCTGGCGCGCCAGGTCACGCCCTCCGGCGAACCGCTCCAGATGCGGATCGGTATCCATACGGGTCCCGTGGTGGCGGGCGTGATCGGCACCAAGAAATTCAGCTATGACCTGTGGGGCGATATCGTGAACGTCGCCAGCCGGATGGAGTCATCGGCACCCGCCGGGAGCATCCAGATCACGGCTGAAACGTACAAACGGGTCCGCGACGGCTACCTGTTTCAGGAACGGGGCAAGATTCCAGTCAAAGGCAAGGGAGAAATGATGACCTACCTCTTGACCGGGAGAAAGCCGAAACACTAGTTCCGCCGGCCTAGGTGGCGGGTCTCGCGT
>DASQRT010000099.1:0-7758 GCA_035642795.1 Nitrospirales bacterium | reverse complement strand
GTCGAAGTGCAGGACGTCTTCGTCATGCTGTATGACAAACGAAGCCCCAGTAACGCCATGGCCGGGGTCCGGCTCATGGACGGGAAAGTGGACTATATCTTTATCACGCAGCGGTTTGCCCATCTTGCCGCCGGGGTTTTCCGCCTTGTTTTACGAGGTGAAGGAATCGAAGAGACCAGGAAACTACTGGGCAAGGAGGAGTTCACCGAAGACTCAACCACCTTCACCCGGTTGAATTACAAGGGAGGAACGATGGTGATTCTCTTTTCCGGCCGGGATATCACCGTGGAGTTCAACGCTGGTGTCTAGAGTCGGCGAGATATGCTCACCGTGGCCGGGTCCAGGGGCGGTCGCTCCGGAACTTTCTTCGAAAGACTGTAGGCCGAGTTCGATCAGTTCCTGAGCCCGCCACCAGCGCTGACGAGCGTTCAGCAGCACAAGCAGCAGCTCTTTGTCCTCGCGCGTCACGACGGCGATCAGACAGCGTCCCGCTTCCCTCGTATAACCGGTTTTCACCCCGACCACGCCCTCCATGGTGCCCAGCAGGCGGTTAGTCGTCCGGGCGATGAACTTCTTCCGCTGATCGGCTGTGTGGATGACGGCGGCTGGCTCCCTGACGATCGCGGCGAAGGTCTCTTTCCCCATGGCGTAAGCGGTCAAGGCGGCGAGGTCTTCGGCCGTCGAATAATGGTCGGGCATGTCGAAGCCGCAGGCGTTCTGGAAGTGCGTCCGGGTCAGTCCAAGGATGGCTGCCTTGGCATTCATCCTCGCGACGAAGGACTCTTCATCGCCTGCCACGTGCTCGACAGCGGCCAAGCAGGCGTCGTTCGCCGAGCGGATCAGCATGGCTTGCAGCAGGCCCCGTAGCTGGACCAACTGGCCAGGCTTCAGATGGAGCTTGATCTTGTGCGCCGCTGCTGCCCGTCGGCTCACCGTTACCTGGTCCTCAAGGTTGCCTTCTTCGAGGATCACAATGGCCGACATGATCTTGGTGAGGCTAGCGGGGGCCATAGGCTGGTCGGCGTGATGTTCGAACAGGATGCGGCCGCTCTTGAGGTCTTGCAGCAGAATGCCTTCAGGCGACGCAAAGTGTCGCGGGGCCTGCCGCGAATAGGCCTTCGGAGCCTTCACTTGAGCAGGGCTTCCTTGCGAGGCGCGGAAGGTACGGGAGGGAGAATCCGATGCCGAGCCGGCCGCATGGCCGACCGACAAAAGGAAGAGTACGACCGAGGCCACCGAGCCGGCGATCAGGTGACCGCGGGAGCGCTTCATGAAGGGATCGTGACCCGGAGCTTCAGATCTTTCAGTCCGGCTTCCAGCACCTGGTGGAAGAATCGCAGCAGGTCAGCCAAGTCCAGCCAGAACCCGCAGTTCAGACACCGGGCGTACAAGCGGCGACTGTCCAACGTGTACTGCCGCTCGAACATCATGAACCCCTGGCATTTCAGGCACATCATGGGCCAGCACTTTGGCATGGCGATGGGTGGGAGTCAAGCGAAATGACGCGCCACATGCACATTCATTTGATCCGGTTCATGATGATGGCGATGCATCCGGCGAGCAGGCCACCGCCCGTGATGGTGAGCACGAAATTGGTGGGGCTCTTGTCCCCGTTGATCAGATCCTGCACGCCTCCCTGCACCATCAGCACAGCAAGCGTTATGACCGCTCCTGTCGTAAACCACCAGAGAAACGTCTTCACGGGCCCGGCTCCATGTCTGCCGGAGCCAATCTAGCCGTGATCCATCTGAAATGTCAAGCTTACGGAATTCGCCTCAGTTCCGAGGCACGAGGTTGGAACGTGGGTCCTTAGCTAGAAAGATTGAGACCGTGTTGGCTAGGTTGTTCGCGGTCACCAGGCCTGGCCTGGGATCTTGGGGCGCGAACAAGACGGCCGTGATCGCGAAGGGCGCGGCGCCCGTGCGGTAGCTGCGGGGAGGCTGCCAGAACGTCCCGTCTCCCTTTCCGAGAAGGACGGAGAGGTCGCTCGACAGGTTGTTCGCGACGGCGATGTCCGTCTTGCCGTCCCCGTCGAAGTCCTGGGTCACTGTCGCGATCGGACCGGCGTTCGCGCCGAAGGAGATCCCTTGCGTGAACGTGCCGTCGCCCTTCCCGAAGAACACGCTGATGTCGTCCCGTTCGCCGTTGACGACGAGCAGGTCCAGATGGCGATCGCCGTTGAGGTCCAAGACGGACACGTTGAGCGGACTGTGACCGGTCTTGTAAGCGACAGGCGGGCGGAAGGTTCCATCCCCGTTGCCCAGAAAGACCACGACGCTGCTGCTCATTTTGCCCCCGTGCGTCACCACGAGGTCCGTTAGGCTGTCCTCGTTGACGTCCGCGGCCACGACGGCGGTCGGGGTGTCGCCGTATTCGTAGACGGCTTTTTGCAGGAAGCTGCCGTCTCCACGCCCCAGAAGGATCAGGAGCTTGTCGTTGCGGAGCGCCACGGCGAGGTCCGCCTTGCGGTCCCGGTTGAAGTCTCCGACAACCAGGCTGACTGGCGACCTGACCGCCGGATAGCTGTCTCCTCGCGTGAACTGGCCGGTCCCGTCTCCCAGGAGGATCGTCACCCGATTGTTGCCAGCGGTTGCCACAGCCAAGTCGAGCTTCCCGTCTTCGTTGAAGTCGTGAAGCACCACCGCCCGCGGCTGTTCCGGCATCCGGATGGTCACCGGGTCGCGAAAGTTGCCATCGCCGATTCCGAGCAGCACGCTGAGCGAGTCACTGCCGATGTTGGTCGTGATCAGATCGGCGACGTGGTCTCCATTCAGGTCCCCGGTGACGACGCTCGTCGGATTTTTGCCGACCTCGATGGTTTTGTAGAGATAAAAAAGGTCAGGGGCCTGGTGGGATTCGCTCCGCGTGCAACCGACTCCCGACAGCAGGAGGAGACAGGCCGAGAGACACAGGAGCATTCGGCGCAGACTGTTCATAAACCGAGTATTGTACGGAGTCGACATCGGTGGCGCAACCTGGCGCTCTCCGTCTTGCGCCGACCGTGCCCCTGATATAGACTCGCCCCATGCCGATCTCGGATGTCAAAGATATTGCGCGGTATGCGGGGCAGGACGCGACGGTTCGGGGATGGCTTCGCCACAAGCGGGTCGGAGGCAAGATTGCATTCCTCGTTGTGCGGGATGGGACGGGCGATATTCAGGCCGTCGTCAGCAAGGCTGCGGTCGGGGACGAAGTGTTCGAGCTGACCAGCCGGCTGACCCAAGAATCGTCCCTCATGCTGACCGGAACCATCCAGGCCGACGCGCGGGCACTGGGCGGGCACGAGCTGCATGTCAACCGGCTGGAGGTGCTCCATCTCGTTCAGGAAGAGTTCCCGATCCAGCCCAAAGAGCATGGGACCGGCTTCCTGATGGAACATCGGCATCTCTGGATCCGATCCCATCGCCAGCAGGCGATCTTGCGCATCCGTCACGAGATCATCCGCGCGTGCCGCAATTTTTTCGATGACCGCGGATTCCTCCTGGTCGACACGCCTATCTTCACCCCGAACGCCTGCGAAGGGACGACCACGCTGTTCGAGACCGATTATTTCGGTGAAAAGGCCTATCTGACCCAAAGCGGCCAACTCTACAACGAAGCGACCGCCGCTGCGTTTGGCAAGGTGTATTGTTTCGGGCCGACCTTCCGGGCCGAGAAGTCCAAGACCAGGCGCCATCTCATGGAGTTCTGGATGGTAGAGCCAGAGGTCGCCTTTGCAGAGCTCGCCGACGTCATGACGCTGGCCGAGGAGTTCCTGACGTCGATCGTCGCCCGTGTGCTGGAGCGTCGGCGGGAAGAGCTGAAGGTCCTGGAACGGGATGTGAAAAAGCTGGAGGCCATCGTCCCGTCATTTCCCCGAATCACCTACGCCGAGGCGGTGGCACGGCTGCAAAAGAAAGGTAACCCGATCCAACCGGGTGACGACTTCGGCGGCGACGAGGAGACGATCCTCTCCAACGAGTTCGACCGTCCGGTGATCATCCACCGCTATCCGACGGCCTTGAAGGCGTTTTACATGCAAAATGATCCTGAAAATCAGGATCTGGCTCTGTGCATGGATGTTCTGGCCCCGGAAGGGTACGGCGAGATCATCGGCGGCGGACAGCGCATCCACGAGCGCGACGAGCTGCTCGTGCGCCTGAAAGCCCACCGGTTACCTGAAGACGCCTTCCGGTGGTACGTGGACCTGCGCACGTTCGGAACGGTCCCGCATGCCGGTTTCGGGATGGGTATCGAACGAGCGGTGGCCTGGATCTGCGGGCTGGAGCATGTCCGGGAGACCATCCCCTTCCCCCGCATGTTGTATAAGATCTACCCGTAAGTACAAGATCTAGGTTCGAGGCTTTCCGGCTCACCTGTCTGGCTTCTAGTCAATCGACCTTCGCAGACAGGGTATTTATCCACAGGATTGACTTTCCCTGACAGCTTTTCTATCCAATTCAAATGTCATAAATTTTTCTTGACAACCCTGTAATGGCGCGTATACTGTCGCCCAATTAGTGGGAGAAAGTGGGAATGAGTGGTTCTATCCTAATGATAAAGCGCTAGGATGAGCGATATTTTTACTGTTGGCCGCTGATGATGGAACGTGATCGAGATTGGAGTCATGCACCGCCCTGTGATGCTGCAAGAAGTGGTGGCTTGGCTGCAACCAAGGGCAGGAGGGATCTATCTCGACGGGACGATCGGGGCAGGAGGGCACAGCTTGGCCATCCTTGAAGCGAGCGGACCAGATGGGAGGATCGTCGGGTTGGATCGTGACGCAACGGCGGTGGCGACGGCCCGGCAGGCGCTCCTTCCGTACGGCGATCGGGCGGTGATTGTGCAGGCTGCCTATGGCGATGCCCTGCGTGTGGTGCGGGAGGCGACGGAGCGCAATCTCGATGGTGCCTTGCTGGACCTGGGCGTCTCATCCCTGCAGCTGGGCACGCCCGCCCGGGGGTTCAGTTTTCTGGCAGACGGGCCGCTGGACATGCGGATGGACGTGCGGGACTCCGTGACGGCTGCGGATCTCGTGAATCGCCTACCGGAGAAGGAGTTGGCCCGGATCCTTGAGGAACACGGAGAGGAACGCTACGCACGACGCATTGCTAAAGGGATCGTCCGACGTCGAGCCCAAAGCCCCATCCTGACGACTCTGGCGTTGGTCGAGGTCATCCGAGAAACGGTGCCGCCGGCGTACTTGCACGGACGGCTCCACTTCGCCACGCGGACCTTTCAAGCGCTACGGATCGCCGTAAATCACGAACTCGAAAGCCTCGAACCGGCGCTTCGACAAATCGCAGCGCTGTTGCTTCCCGGCGGTCGGCTTGGGGTACTCGCCTTCCATTCGCTCGAAGACCGCATCGTGAAGCAGACGTTCCGGGCGCTTGCACAGGGACCAGCGACGGGTTTCACCGTCCTGACCAAGCGCCCCATCACACCGTCGCCCCAGGAATGTGTCGAGAATCCCCGTGCCCGCAGCGCCAAGCTGCGGGTGCTGGCTGCGGGGGAGGCCGCCGCATGAAATTCCTGGCCGGAACAGTGCTGTTAGCGCTTGCGCTCGGCGCCGTGTGGGAGAAAATGGATATCTACCGGACCGGGTACGCGATTGAGCACCTCCAGGTGCGAAAGAAACAGGCGCAGCAGGAGCAGAAAACCCTGAGGCTGGAACTCGCCCGGTTGACCGCGCCGGATCAGATCGAACGGGTGGCGGTGTCTCGACTCGGCATGACGCGGCCCCGGTACAATCAGGTCGTGCTCGTGCAGGGCGTTTCGCCGCCATCGAGGAACGAGCCGGTCGGTCGCGTTGTCCGGGCATCCCATACCCAATGAGAGAGGGCTGGCGTCTGCCATGATGGAAGAGGACGCTAGACGCTGGCGGACAGTTGTGGCAGGGGTCCTACTGGGCCTTGGCTTTCTCATTGCCTTGGGCCGCCTGTTCCACTTACAGGTACTCCGCGCGGAGGAGTTGGCCCAGCAGGCTGGCCGCCAGCACCAGAAGATGCTTACGGTGGAGGGTGGACGTGGCGCGATCTTCGATCGCAGCGGTAAGATCTTAGCGATCACTATGGAGGTGCCATCGGTCTTCGGCGCTCCGAAATACGTGTCGAATCCCAGGGCCACGGCCGTCCGTCTCAGTCGTGTGCTCAAGACAGATGCACGGCAACTGGAAGTCAAGTTGAAGAGCGAGAGGGACTTTGTCTGGTTGCAGCGGCACCTTGCGCCCGAGCGGGCTGAGTGGCTGCAGGGCCTTTCCCTCGACGGCATCGGAGTAATTCCTGAGGGGCGTCGGTTCTATCCCAAAGGTGTCATGCTGTCGCACGTCCTCGGGTTCGGCAATATAGACAACCAAGGCCTGGAAGGGCTGGAGCGGCGGTACGATGCCGTGCTGCGGGGCGAGCGGGGCCGGCTGGTGGTAGAACGGGATGCCTTCGGCGGGGCTGTATTCCCGAAAGGGCTCAATTACGTCGCGCCGTCTCCGGGCAAGGAGCTGGTCCTCACGATCGATGAGGTGATTCAATATATCGCGGAGCAGGAGCTGGCCGAGGCGGTCACGCGCACGAGGGCGGCCTCGGGCGTTGTCATCGTGGTGGAGCCGAAGACCGGCGCGATCCTGGCCATGGCGGTGCGGCCAACCTTCGATCCCAATGAGCCCAAGGCGGATCCGAACCTGTGGCGTAACCGCGCCATCAGCGACGCATACGAGCCCGGCTCGACATTCAAGCTTGTGACCGCCGCGGCGGCGCTCGAAGAGAAACTGGTCTCGCCAGACGAGTTCATCTACGGCGAGAACGGCCAATACGTCGTGGAGAACACGGTGGTCCACGATCACCACAAGAACGGGTGGATGACCTTCGCCCAAGTACTTCAGCGGTCCAGCAACATCGGGATGATCAAGGTGGTGCAGCAACTGGCGCCGGAAAAGCTCGCTTGGTACATCAACGCCTTCGGATTTGGTCAAAAGACGGACGTCGATCTGACCGGAGAACAACGAGGCCTGACCAAGGAACTCCACGATTGGAGCCGCCGCACGCGGGCTTCGATCGCCATGGGCCAGGAGATAGGCGTGACCCCCTTGCAGTTGGTGATGGCGGTGTCGGCCATTGCGAACGGAGGCTGGCTGATGCGGCCCTACGTGGTGTCCGAGGTCCGATCCTCGACCGGGGAGACCGTTGCTCACTTTGAGCCGGTCGTCCGCCGCCGCCCCATCTCCACGAAAACGGCCAAGGTCCTGACCGAGATCATGCGCGGCGCCGTCCTGCCCGGCGGCACCGGCACGCTCGGGGCTGTGCCCGGGTACGAGGTGGCCGGCAAGACCGGGACCGCGCAGAAGATCGATCCGCTCACTGGAAGCTATTCGGCGACGCGGACGGTTAGCTCGTTCGTCGGGTTCCTGCCGGCGGATGATCCCAAGCTGGCCATCCTGGTCGTGGTGGATGAGCCGCAGGCCGAGCACTGGGGAGGTACCCTGGCGGCGCCCGTCTTCCAGCGGATTGCTGCGCAGGCTGTTCGTCATTTGGGCATCGTCCCGAAAACGGAGCAAGGTCAGATTCTTGCAGCGCGATGAGACTTCGGGAATGCGCGGACGTCCTCGACGGAGTGACGATGCAGGACAGTCTGGATCGGGAGATCACCGGGCTCACGGATGATTCGCGGCGAGTGTCCCCCGGTGGGCTGTTCGTCGCGGTAAAGGGAACGCAGTCGGACGGCCATCGCTTTCTCGCGCAGGCCGTCGCGGCCGGTGCCGGCGCAATCGTAGTGGAGACGGGGCGGGTG
>DASQRT010000098.1:0-2216 GCA_035642795.1 Nitrospirales bacterium | reverse complement strand
CCGCGCGAGAGCGCGGGCTTCAGCATGTTGGACGCGTCGATGGACCCTTCCGCCGCCCCGGCCCCGACCAGGGTGTGCAGCTCATCGATGAAGATGATGATGTTGCCCGCCTGGACGATCTCCTTCATGACGACCTTGAGGCGCTCCTCAAACTGGCCGCGGTACTTGGTGCCAGCCACGAGAGAGCCCAGGTCCAGCGCGATGACGCGACGGTTCAAAAGATTTTCGGGCACCTCCGCGCTCACGATCCGCTGGGCGAGGCCTTCGACGATCGCTGTCTTGCCGACGCCGGCTTCTCCAATCAGCACGGGGTTGTTCTTGGTCCGCCGGCTGAGGATCTGCAGCACCCGCTCGATCTCATCCTGTCGGCCGATGACCGGATCCAGTGAGCCCTCTTGCGCGAGATGGGTGAGGTCTCGCCCGAATTCATCCAGCGCCGGGGTATTGCTTTTCCGGTCGCGCTCCCGCGGCGAGCTCTTCCGCAGGAACGAGACGGTCAACTGGCGGGCAGTCAGGAGATTGGCCCCGAGGCTCCGGAGAATCTTCCCGCCGATGCCTTCCTCCTCGCGGAGCAGGCCCAGCAGGAGGTGCTCGCCACCGATGTGGTTGTGGCCCAGCAACCTGGCCTCTTCAACCGCATACTCGATGACTTTCTTCACCCGCGGGCTGAAGGGAATCTCCCCGAAGGTCATCGTCGTGCCGCCTCCCGGCAGGTTCCGCTCGATTTCGAGACGGATCTGCTCGGTGGAGAGCCCCATCTTCTTCAAGATCATGAGGGCTACTCCGTCGGTCTCGCGAAGGATGGCCAGGACCAGATGCTCGGTGCCCAGATAGTCGTTCTGGTGCCGCTCGGCCTCTTCGCGTGCCAAGACGATGATCTTTCTGCCCTTGTCGGTGAATCGTTCAAACATCCTGTGTCTCCTCCAGGTGGGCCCTACCGTTTGTGGAGAATTCTGCTCGTATTCTACCGGGTGGTCGTATGAGTGTCAAGGGCGCCCCGCGCAACCACCGCCACACCTGTGCACACACCGCAAAAGATCACTGTAGGTACTACACCGAAATCGTCTGCGTTGACCATCAATCGGCGCGGCTAGCCCGGATTATTCATAAATGTCGTAGTGAGGCGTTCGAGACCGAAACCATGGCCCATTGCACCCTGGAGAGCAATGGGCTCCCCGCGAGAGGATCGGACGTCATAGTAGATATTCATGAACAATCCGGGCTAAAATGCCGCCCATGAAACGCATCGGCATCCTCGCCAAGGCAGAGTCGCCCGACGCCACGGCCCTCCTGAAGGAGCTCATCCCCTGGTTGCGGGCTCTGGGCAAGGACCCGCTGCTCGACCCCGCCACTGCCAAGCTCGTCGGGGACACCGCCTCCTATCCCAAGAAGGACCTCGCCGCGCTCGCCGACATGCTGGTGGTCCTCGGCGGAGACGGCACCATGTTGGCGGCGGCCCGTCTGGTGGAAGACCGTCCCATTCCGATCCTGGGGGCCAACGCCGGAGGGTTGGGCTTCCTCACGGCCGTCACGCGTGACGAGCTCTTCAAAACGATGGAGCGGGTATTCGCCAACGCCTTCGCGGAAGAGGAACGCCTCATGCTGCGGTCCCGCATCGTCCGGATGGGCAAGCAGGTCGCCGCTGCCTCCGTGCTGAATGACGTGGCACTCAGCAAGGGCGCTTTGCCCCACATGGTCCAGTTGGAGATCTCCATCGATGGCCAATTCGTCACGGGATTGCGAGGCGACGGACTCATCATCTCGACTCCGACCGGTTCGACGGCGTATTCCATGGCTGCCGGCGGGCCGATCCTCAACCCCGCCGTTCACGCGCTGATCCTCACCCCCATCTGTCCCCACACCCTCACCAACCGTCCGATTGTCATCCCCCAAGAGGCGCACGTCGAGGTGATGCTGGTCAGCAAAGACGAGGGCGCCATGGTGACGTTCGACGGGCAGGCCGGCATCGCGCTCCAGCCCCGCGACCTGATCGAGGTCCGCGCGTCGGAGAACAAGACGAGGCTGATCCGATTCGCGGACCGTACCTACTACGATATGTTGCGGAAAAAACTGAAGTGGGGGGAGAGTTAACGGGACGCCGACACCTTCGCCATGGATTTCTTCCGGCGAATGGCGGCGAGCATCTCCTCGTTGGTGGGAAACTTGAATTCCTCGATATCGCGGCGCTGCCCTTCCTCTTGCTCCATCTCGCTCAA
>DASQRT010000097.1:0-5375 GCA_035642795.1 Nitrospirales bacterium | reverse complement strand
CGTCGGCTGGCCCGGGAAGGCCGAAGTCGATCCCCCGGCCACCACACCCTTCCACAGCTTGTCGTCCACGTCCTTCACGTTCGTGGCGACGCGCCTGTTCTGCTCGACTTCGTGGACGGTCATCTCGACCACATCACCCTTCGTCGTGGGCGGTACCTGCTCCGCTGCAGCAGGACCGGGTTTCGGCCGAGCCTTGGACTTCAACACCTCCAAGTCCTTCCCAGAGGCAAAGACGCGCATGTTCTTGCCAGGCAGCATCATGGCCCAGAACTGGTCAATCTCACCGCTATTCCGGACGCCCTTCCAGACCCAGTTCACCCAGACGGCATCCTCATAAGGATCCACGACGATCACGCGGGCCAGGATGGTCCGGGGCTGGCTGAAGTCTTCCTCAAAGCGCTCTGAAAAAGCCTCGATGGCCAGGGCGGTCCCGGCCAGCGCACCCACGAACAGGAGTGCGGCACCGACCGCCGAAACCTTGAAATAAGCCTTCATGAGACTCCCTCCTTACTAGTAGATAAAAAGAATTTTAAAGATGCAATTATTTGAGCACCTTGAAGGACGTGATCGTCGGACGACCATTCACGTCGTCGACGTGCACTTCCATGTTCACCAATTCCTGGTTCGCCTTCATCATCTGGTCCATCAAGCTCTTGTCCTTGACAGCCAACCGGATGGTGGTTTGCGCGTGATACCAACCAGAATAAGGCGCGTTCTTCTCCGTCCCGCCCTGGAAACCCCACGCTCCGCCAGCAGCCCAGCCATCTGGCGTTTCAGTGGTCTGCACCGAGGTGCGCCCGCCCGGTGTACCCGACCCCGGAGCCCCGGTGTTCCAATACTGAATTCCGAATAAAACCTCGCCGTCCGGATTCTCGGCCCATTGAGCCCAGATCCGACCCTTCAAGGTCTCGGCCGCCGCTTGATCGGCCGGCCACACGCCCACCACCAACAAGGCAAGGACAGCAGCAATGATAACGCCCTTTTTCATCCTGTCTCCCTCCTTAACTTTATGAAGTAAGCGTAAACGACGTATGACTCCTCACATTCATATCACCTGACTCAAGACTTGTGCAACCTAAAAAAATTTATTAACAAATCCAAACCGACAGGGAGGGATGCTACTAAAGGGGCGAGGGCTTGTCAAGAAAATTTTCGACAGGTGCCGCCCCCTCTTAACTCCTTGAAACGGCTTATTTATTCGGCACGTGGCCCATGACTAAATTGGCCATGCCCGTGGTGAGGTCTTAGCGGTTCCTTCGTCACTGCATGACGCGCTCGACATCCCCCTTCTGAAGCGGTCCCAAGGCGGTCACGGCCAGAAAACGATCATCGAAGAGCTCTCGGCTGAGACGCCACAGCTGGTCCGCCGAGATCGCGTCGATGTCGGCCATGACCTGTCTCAGCGGGATATGGCATCCGAAGTACAGCTCATCCTTGGCCAGTTTGCTCATCCTGCTGCTGGTGCTCTCGAGCCCCAGCATGAAGTTGCCCTTCAACTGGCTCTTGGCCCGCTCCAATTCGGCGCGCCCGATCGGCTTGCCTTGCAACCGACGCAACTCCTTGAGGATGAGCCTGATCGCGCGGGGCGCCGCGTCAGGCCGGACCCCGGCATAGACCGTCACCAGTCCGCTGTCCGTAAAACACGTGACGGAGGAATAAATGGAGTAGGCCAGCCCGCGCTTCTCCCGCACCTCCTGGAACAAGCGGGAACTGACGCCCCCGCCCAGGACGGCGTTCAACACGTACACCGCGTACCGATCCTTGTCGCTGTGGGCGACGCCTTTGACACCCACGCAGATGTGGGCCTGCTCCAACGGCTTCGGACGGACGTGCACGCCTTTCATGACCGTCGGCGGGACCCGGTGCCCGGACCCGGTTTCGGAATCCCACGGGCCTCCGAACGCCGACGCCAGTTGCTTGAGCACCGGCCCGAAGGCGAAATTCCCCGCCACCGCGACGACGACCTGCGAGGGCCGGTAATGCCGGGCCCTGAAGGACAGCAACTGGGCCCGGCGGAGCGCTTCGATGGTGGCGACTTCCCCGAGCACGGGACGTCCCAGCGGGTGGGAGCGGAGGGCGTTCTTCGTGTGCAGGTCATGGAGGTAATCCTCCGGGTCGTCTTCGACCATCCGGATCTCTTCCAGCACCACCTGCTTCTCCTTGGTCACTTCCCTGGCGTCAAACCGAGAATGGTGAAAGATGTCCGCGAGCAGGTCGAGGCCCTGCGTCAGATGTTCGTCCAGTACCTTGGCGTAGAAGGTGGTGCACTCCCGGGACGTAAAGGCATTGAGCTCCCCGCCGAGCGCGTCGATTTCCCGCGAGATGGCCTCGGCCGAGCGCCTCCGCGTGCCCTTGAAAACCATGTGCTCGATGAAGTGCGAGAAGCCTTCCTCTCCCCCTTGCTCGTCGCGCGAGCCGACATCCACCCAGATCCCGATCGAAACCGACCGCACCGAGGGTATCCGCTCGGTGACCACCCGCACGCCGTTGTCCAGCACTTCTTTCCTGAACATGCCGACTGCGCCTCAGCCCGTTACGACTGCGCGGAGGCTTTCGGATCCGGCATTGCCTCTTTGCGGCTGAGCCGGATTTTGCCCTGCCGGTCCACCTCCAGCACCTTTACGAGCACCTCGTCGCCTTCCTTGACCTCGTCCGACACCGCTTTGACGCGATGGTGCGCCAGTTGCGAAATGTGCACGAGCCCATCCACGCCGGGCAGCACTTCGACGAAGGCGCCGAAGTCCATGATCTTCTTGACCTTGCCCATGTACAGCTTCCCGACCTCGACTTCCTCGGTGATCTGGTTTACCCGGGTGATCGCCTTCTGGGCGGACGCCTCGTCGCTCGAGGCGATCGTCACCGTCCCGTCGTCCTGCACGTCCATCTTCACGCCGCAGGTGGCCACGATGTCGCGGATGACTTTGCCGCCCGGACCGATGACTTCCCGGATCTTCTCCGGCTTGATCTTGATCGTGTAGATCCGTGGCGCGTAGGGCGACATCTGCGGGCGCGGCGCCGCGAGGGCCAAGCGCATGCGATCGAGGATATAGAGGCGCCCTTCTCTGGCTTGCGCCAGGGCCTTCTCCATCAACTGAGCCGTGATGCCGGCGATCTTGATGTCCATCTGCAGCGCCGTCACGCCTTGCGCCGTACCGCAGACCTTGAAGTCCATGTCGCCGAGATGGTCCTCGAGCCCCAGGATGTCGGAGATGACCATGACCTTATTGCCTTCCTTGATCAGCCCCATCGCGATGCCGGCCACCGGCTCCTTGACGGGCACGCCGGCGTCCATGAGGGCCAGGCTTCCGCCGCAGACGGTCGCCATCGACGAGGACCCGTTCGATTCCAGGATGTCGGAGACAAGCCGCAGGGTGTAGGGGAACTCCTGCTTGGAGGGGAGCACCGGCTTCAAGGCGCGCTCCGCGAGGGCGCCGTGGCCGATCTCGCGGCGGCCAGGCGAGCGCAGGGGCCGCGCCTCGCCGACGCTGAAGGGAGGGAAGTTATAATGGAGCATGAAGTTCCGGTAGTACTCGCCCTCCAAGGCGTCAATCTTTTGCTCGTCATCACTGGTGCCCAAGGTGACGACGGCAAGGGCCTGCGTCTCCCCCCTGGTGAAGAGCGCCGAGCCGTGCGTCCGCGGCAGGATCCCCACCTCACAGGTGATAGGCCGGATGTCCGCCGGGCCGCGCCCGTCGGCCCGCTTGCCGTCCTCCAAGATCATCTTCCGGACTTCAGTGTATTCGAGGTTGTGAAACACCAGCTTCACGTGGCGTTCGCGATCCGGGTCATCCTCCTTCTTGAGGGCCCCCACCGCTTCCGCCATGATCGCATCCAACCGCTCCTGGCGGGCGGTCTTGTTCGGGATGAAGATCGCCTCACGGATCTTGGCTGCCGTCAACGCCTCAACCGTCGACGTCAGAGCCGGATCGATCTGCTCAGTCACCGCCGCGCGCTTGGGCTTGGCGCACTTCGCGACGAGCTGTTGGATCGCCGCAACGATTTTCTTGATCTCCTGATGGGCCCGTTCGATGGCGGCGATCATGACGTTTTCGGGAAGACCCGCGGCCCCGCCTTCTACCATCATGACGGCATCCGCCGTGCCAGCCACCACCAGGCTCAGATCACATTCTTCCAGCGCGCTCAAGACCGGATTGATCACAAACTGCCCTTTCAGCCGGCCCACGCGCACGGCGGCCACCGGCCCGTTAAAAGGAATATTGGAGATGGCCAGCGCCGCCGAGGATGCGATGATGCCCACGACGTCCGAAGTGCCGGACTGGTCCGCGGAGATCACCGTCGCGATCACCTGGGTCTCGTAGTACCACCCCTCGGGGAACAGCGGCCGCATCGGCCGGTCAATCAAGCGGCTGGTGAGCTTCTCCCGCTCCGACGGTTGGCCCTCGCGCCTAAAAAAGCCGCCTGGAATCTTGCCAGCGGCATAGGCCTTCTCTTGATAGTCCACGGTCAACGGAAGGAAGTCGGTGTCCTTCTTGCCAGTCTGCGAGGCCACGGCCGTGGCCAACACATACGTGTCGCCATAGGTGGCCAGCACCGCGCCATCGGCTTGCTTGGCCAAGTGCCCGGTTTCCAGCCGAAGCGTGCGGCCAGCTACTTCGAGTTCAACTGTCTGCGCCATGGGTCCTATCTCTCCTTTGTGCTCTGAGGCGCCGGCAGATGTCCACGGATCTAACCTGCTGGCCCACCGCTAGCAGACCAGATCGGTGTCCACCTGCGACGCCTGGTTTATGAGGGGCTGGCCGGACGCCTACCGCCCGACTGCCCCGCGTGCCTCCTAGCGCCGGATCCCCAGTCGCGTGACCACGGCCTTGTATCGCTCCTCATCATGCCGGCGGAGATAATCCAGCAGCCGGCGCCGCCGGCTCACCATCATCAGCAGCCCGCGCCGTGAATGGTGGTCCTTCTTGTGACCCCGGAAGTGCTCCGTCAGATAGGTGATCCGGTTGGTCAGGATCGCGATCTGCACTTCGGGGGAGCCGGTGTCCGTAACGCGAGTCTTGTATTGCTGGATGAGCGCGCTCTTCGCCTCTTTCGCTAACGCCATGCCGACTGTCCTCCTTCATAATGGATCATGCCAGAACCTTCTCCGGTTTGATCATGGTATCAGGTTGGGCCTGCTTCAGCTCTTCGGCGCTGCACGGGGCCTTGCCGATTCCCACTAGCCTGCCTTCCGGCGACAGCAAGCGGACGAAGGCCCCAGCCATCCAGGCGCCTTCCGAACTGACGACCCGCGTCACCGGCACCGCCACCCCGTGGCAGAGCCCCTCGACCGCATCGCGGTCAATATGCAGCGCCGGCAGGTCCGCCAAGGCCGCCGCCAGCGTGTGCAGCCTCGTCTCGACCGCGCCACGTTCGGC
>DASQRT010000096.1:0-5044 GCA_035642795.1 Nitrospirales bacterium | reverse complement strand
TCACCATGGGTGAACAGGTCCAGATCATTCAAGACATCGGACTGGCAAGCATTAATGTCTTCGGCGTCATCATTGCGATCTTCGTCGGGATTGGCCTGGTCAGCAAGGAGATAGAGAAACGGACGATCTTCACGATCATCGCGAAACCGGTCCCCCGGTACCTGTTTCTGCTCGGGAAGTACTCGGGCCTGGCGCTCACGCTCTTGGTGAACGTCGGCATCATGGCGGCAGGGTTCTTTCTGACCGTTCTCGTCAGCAAGGCGGGGCTGAACCTTGCGTTGCTGAAGGCGATCGGTCTGATCATCATGGAGCTCCTGGTGATCACGGCGGTGGCGGTGATGTTCTCCACGTTCACCACGCCGACGCTCAGCGCGACTTTCACGTTGGCCATCTACGTCATCGGCCATCTCACCGATGATCTGCGGACACTGGGCGCCAAACTGGGCGAGAGCCTGACCAAGGCGGTCCTGGACGGGCTCTACTATTTGCTTCCGAACCTCGAGTACTTCAACGTCAAGGGGCAGGCGGTGCATGGGTTGCCCATCGAACCGTCCTACCTCGTCTCCGCGGCGACCTACGGCATCGCCTATACGGCGATCCTGCTGATCCTGGCCTGCCTGATCTTCCAGCGCCGGGACTTCAAGTGAGGGCACTGTCATGACGACAACAGGACCAGAACCGCTCCGCGTTGCGGTCGTGGGCGCGGGGGAATGGGGTAAGAACCACGTGCGGATGTTCGCCCAGCTCAAGGGCGCGCGGTTGGTCACGGTGTGCGATCTGGAGGAGCCACGGCTGGCTGACGTCCGGGCCTCCTATCCCGGCGTCCGCGTGACGACCCGCTATGAGGACGTGGCGCGGGACTCTGCTGTGGAGGGAGTGGTCATCGCCTCCTTCGCCGCGCAACACTACGACCACGCGAGACGGGCTCTCGAAGCCGGCAAGCACGTCCTGGTCGAGAAGCCCATGACGCTCGCGCCCGGTGAGGCCGAGGCGTTGGTCCATGTCGCCCGACAAAGTGGTCGGTGTCTCATGGTGGGACATCTCCTCCTGTATCACCCGGCGGTCGTCAAGATGAAACATCTGGTGACGTCCGGGGACGTCGGCGAGCCGTTCTACCTCTATAGCCAGCGCCTGAACCTTGGCCGGGTGCGTAATGATGAGAACGCGCTCTGGAGCTTCGGCCCGCATGACGTGGCAGTGGCGGTGCATCTGTTTGACGCCGAACCGGAGGTGGTCACAGCGAAGGGCGAGGCGTATCTGCAGCCGGGGATCGTAGATGTGGTCTTTGTCACGCTGCACTTTCCGCAACGGAAGATGGCGCATATCCACCTAAGCTGGCTGGACCCCCACAAGACCCGGCGAACGACCCTGGTCGGCAGCCGGAGAATGGTGGTCTTCGACGATATGGAACCCTCCGACAAGATCCGGATCTATGACAAAGGGGTGGACATCCGGCCCCAGGCCGTGTCGTACGAAGACTACCTGCACGTGCGCTTCGGGGATATCCTGATCCCCCATGTCGGCACGGCGGAGCCGCTGCGTCTCGAGTGCCAGCATTTCCTGGACTGCGTGCGGACCGGGGCAACCCCGCTCAGCGACGGCGCGCACGGGCTCCGGGTCATCCGGATCCTGGCGGCCGCGCAGAAGTCGCTGGAACTGGACGGCGCGCCGGTGACGGTGAAGGGATGAAGACAGACGGCGACAGCCCATACTGGGTGCATGAGACGGCCTGCGTGGACGATCCGGGCGCGATCGGAGAGGGAACACGCGTCTGGCATTTCTCGCATATCGCGAAAGGGGCGTCGGTAGGCCCACGATGCTCCATCGGCCAGAACGTCTATATCGCCACAGGCGCTGTCGTGGGCGCCGGCGTCAAAATCCAGAACAACGTCTCGATCTACGACGGCGTGGCGCTACAAGACGGCGTGTTCTGCGGGCCGTCGGTCGTGTTCACGAACGTGATCAATCCCCGCAGTCATATCTCCCGGAAGCACGAGTACCGCCAGACGCTAGTCCGACATGGGGCCACCTTGGGAGCCAACGCAACGATTCTCTGCGGGCTCACCATCGGGCGTTTTGCATTTGTGGGAGCGGGTGCCGTCGTGACCCATGACGTCCCGGATTTTGCGCTGGTCACCGGCAACCCTGGTCGGCATCAGGGGTGGATGTGTCGGTGCGGTATCAAATTGAAACTCCCGGTCAGGGGCGGGCCAACGCGCGTGTCCTGCCAGATCTGCGGGGCCGGATACCGGCGCTCTCGCGCCGGGCTGGTCGAGGCGGAGGGCATATGAAGCTCCTGACGGTCGTCGGGGCGCGTCCCCAGTTCATCAAGGCCGCGGTGGTCTCGCGGGCGATCCCGGCCTTCAACGCAAGCCGTCACCGCGACTGCCGGATCCAGGAGGTGATGGTCCACACCGGCCAGCACTACGACGACAACATGTCCGCGGTCTTCTTCCAGGAACTGAACATTCCTGAGCCGGAACATCACTTAGGCGTGGGGTCCGGCTCCCACGGACAGCAAACTGCTCGGATGCTGGAGCAGCTTGAACCGGTGATGGAGCGCGAGCGTCCGGACCTCGTCTTGGTGTACGGGGATACGAATTCCACGCTGGCCGGGAGCCTAGCGGCCAGCAAGCTGCGGATCCCCGTGGCCCACGTCGAGGCCGGGCTGCGCAGTTACAACCGCGCGATGCCGGAAGAGGTCAATCGCGTGGTCACGGACCACCTCTCCGCACTGCTGTTTTGCCCGACCGACCGCGCGGTGAAGAACCTGAGTTGCGAGGGCATCGTCTCCGGGGTCCACCGGGTGGGGGACGTGATGTACGATTCGATGCTGTACAACCTGGCCCGGGCCGAACGGCGCGCTACCGTGCTGGCTGAGCTGGGCTTGCAGCAGGGACAGTACGGCTTGGCCACGATCCATCGTGCCGAGTCGACCGATCGCCCCGAGACCGTCACGGGCATCCTGTCGGCCCTCGGGCGCCTCGGCCTGCCCATCGTGGTGCCGCTCCACCCGCGCACGCGGGCGGTGCTGGACACGGCGGGGGTTGGTCATGTCTCAAGACCGGTCCACCTGATTGGGCCTGTCTCCTATCATGAGATGCTCGTCCTCGAGCGCCACGCCCGGCTGATCTTGACCGACTCCGGAGGAGTCCAGAAGGAAGCGTTCCTGTTGGGGGTTCCTTGCGTCACCCTGCGGAACGAGACCGAGTGGGTGGAAACGGTGGAGGCGGGGTGGAACCGAGTGGCTGGGACGGCCCCCGACGCCGTTGAGGCGGCGGCGCGCCTAGCCCTCGAAGAGGTCCGCCCCGAACGGGGACAGCCCTACGGCGACGGCCATGCGGCGGAGGCAATTTTGAATATTCTGGCAGCGTCTGATGCCGGTAGGAGGCAGACATGAGTTGTCTTCGAATGTTCTTCCGGCATCGTCGCCTGATCTGGAACCTTACTCTTCTGGATTTCAGGCTCCGTTACGCGGGGTCTCGACTCGGCTTGGTCTGGTTGCTGCTGTCCCCTCTTTTGATGCTGGGCGCATATTTGTTGTTGTTCGGGGGAATCTTGCGGGTCCAACCTGGCCAGAATTCGACTGGCCTGGAATATGGTCTCTTGATTGCCTGCGGGCTTTTGCCATGGATTGGATTCTCTGAGGGGGTGACTCGCGGGACCGCGTCGGTGCTGGCTCAACGCAACCTCATCAAGAGCCAGGTTTTTCCCATGGAACTATTCCCTGTATCGGCAGTTTGTGCTGGGCTCATCGGCCAGCTCTGCGGCACCCTCCTGCTCCTGGTGCTGCTTGGCCTTCGAGGGATGCTTGGTCCGAACCTGGCAGTATTGCCTTTCCTGCTGATCCTCCAGGCATTATTCACCATTGGGCTGGTTTGGTTCCTCTCCTGTGTCAATATCATTTACCGTGATACCTCGCAGGTCGTCGTTCTCATGATGGTCTTGCTGATGTTTGTCTCGCCAATCGCATTTACACAGGAGATGGCACCAGCAGGACTCAAGCTTGTAGTCGAGCTAAATCCTATTTCTTACCTAATCGAAGGGTATCGCAATGCCTTACTCTACAACCAATTCCCGAACGTAAGGGGGCTGGCAATCTTTGGTGGCCTGACGCTTCTGGTCCTGTTGGCCGGCTATCGCTACTTCATGCACCTTCGGCGGGTTTTACCGGACTACGTGTAATGGACACTGCTGCGATTTCAGTAAGAGGCGTCTCGAAGGTGTACAAGCTGTATCGTGGTCGGTCTAAGAGATTGTTGGATTTTTTTAGCCTCGGTTTCGGAGAGGGACGCCATGACGAAGAATTTTGCGCCCTCGACGATGTGAGCTTCGAGATTCTTCGGGGAACGACGGTGGGGATCATCGGCAGAAACGGAGCAGGGAAGAGCACCCTGCTGCGGATTCTCACCGGGAACTCCAGTCCCACCAAAGGGGAAGTGGAGATCAAAGGGAAGGTCTCGGCACTTTTGGAGATCGGGACTGGATTTCATCCGGAGTTGACTGGGCAGCAGAATATCTATGTCGGCGGCGTGTACCTCGGACTGACCAAAGTAGAGATCGACCGGCTCTATACCGACATCGTGGCGTTTTCCGAATTGGAGGATTTCATCCATCAGCCAGTAAAAACCTATTCTTATGGAATGTACATGCGACTGGCCTTCTCGCTCTCGACATGTATCAATCCGGATATCCTTATCATTGATGAGGTGTTGGGGGTCGGTGATGCTTATTTTAGCAGGAAGTGTTTCAACCGTATCCGGTCTTTTATGAAGTGTGGGAAAACAGTCCTCATGGCGTCTCATGACCTCTTCGTGC
Organism: Nitrospirales bacterium; assembly: GCA_035642795.1. Classification (GTDB taxonomy): domain Bacteria; phylum Nitrospirota; class Nitrospiria; order Nitrospirales; family NS-4; genus NS-12. The sequence continues at coordinate 226 of DASQRT010000096.1, read as the reverse complement.
TTCAGCGCTTATGCACACGTCTGCTATGGATTGATCATGGCCGATTAATGATGGATGGTCCTCCTTTAGAGGTGCTAAAAGCATACGCGGCTTCCGTTCGGGAACAGGAGGAAAGGAGGTTCAGAGGGAAGATGCCCGCTCCCCAGCATGACGCCCCCTCTCTGCGGGAGAAAGGCTTGATTTATGGGAGTGGCGAGATCCTCATCACAGAAGTGAAATGCTTAAA
>DASQRT010000095.1:0-4088 GCA_035642795.1 Nitrospirales bacterium | reverse complement strand
TCGAGCTCATACTCTTTCCAGCCCAACACCGACTGCTCGATGAGGACCTGCTTGGCCGGGCTTTGCATGAGCCCCCACTCGACGTGTGCCTTGAACTCCTCACGGTTGTAGGCAATGTTCCCACCAGTGCCGCCAAGTGTGAAAGAGGGGCGGACGATAGCTGGAAAGCTGAGCCGATCAATGAGATGCTCAGCCTCAAAGAGGCTAGTCGCGATGCCGCTATCCGGAACCTTCAACCCGATTCGCCACATCGCCTCCTTGAATTCGTTGCGGTCTTCCGCCTTGTGGATCGCCTCTGCCGAAGCGCCGATCAGTTGTACCTTGTACTTGGCCAGGACTCCCCGCTTGGCGAGGTCGACGGCCATATTGAGCGCGGTCTGTCCTCCCATCGTAGGCAGCAGCGCGTCCGGGCGCTCACGCTCGATGATCTGCTCTATAACCTCGGCAGTGATCGGTTCGACATAGGTGCGGTCGGCCAGCTCCGGATCGGTCATGATGGTGGCCGGGTTACTGTTGATCAGAACGATGCGATAGCCCTCTTCGTGCAGGGCCTTGCAGGCCTGGGTCCCCGAGTAGTCGAACTCGCAGGCCTGGCCGATGACGATCGGGCCCGAGCCGATCAGCAGGATCGTCTGTATGTCGTGACGCTTGGGCACCGGTGTTTAGCCCATCGCCTTGGGTGATGAAGTGGTGGACGGCGTGTCGGGAGGCGGGCGGTAATACTTCATCGCCTCGGGGATCCAGAGCTCGATATTCTTGATCCGGGTCTCTTCCGAAGGATGCGTGCTCAGGAACTCCGGAACACCAGCCCCCGACCGGAAGCAGAGCTTGCCGATCATGTTGCGGGGGCACCCGCTCATCCGCTCCCAGAAGGCAATGGCCTCGTGGGGATCGTAGCCGGCCTGGGCCATCAGGCGGAGCCCGATGTAGTCTGCTTCACTTTCTTGGACACGGCTGAACGGCAAGGAAGCGTAGACGCCGTATGCCATCAGGACACCCTGGACCGCCCGGGGATCCACCTTCCCTGTTGCCGCTCCGGCGATCGCGCCGACCTGCGCAATCTGCTCGAGAATGCCTCGGCTGATCCGCTCGACGCCATGTCGTTGGATGGCGTGGGTCACCTCATGGCCCATCACCGTGGCGACGCCGGCCTCGTTCTGTGTGTGCTTGAGAATGCCGGTGAAGAAGGCCACCTTCCCGCCCGGCAGGCAGAAGGCGTTGATGATCTTATCGTCTTGGATCAGGGCAAATTCCCAATCGTAGCTCGGCTTGTTGGCGGCGGCGGCGATCCGTTCGCCGACGCGGCGGATCATCGCATTGGCCTCGGGGTTCGTGCTGAGCGGGAACTGGCGCAGGACATCGCGGTAGGCTTCGATGCCCATCTTATTTTCTGTCTCTTCGGAAAAGAATATCAGTTGCTCGCGTCCCGTAATCGGCGCGCGCGTGCAGCCCGCCAACAAATCTAGCAGACTTCCTGTCAGACACACTCCGCACAGCCCCGCGGTGAGCCGTAGCACCTTGGCAAGAGCTTCACGCCTGCCCATCATGTTTGCGATCAGGGCATCCATAGATAGAGAAATTGGGGCGTCCCGCCGCGGACCAACCCCATCACGTCCAGGTTCGCCAGGGCTTCGAGCGTGCTCGTACCAGGCGCCTGGGAATAGATGTTGTGTTTGTAGGTTCCGGGCCGCACGTACATCACGACGCGGGCATCGGTCAACCCAGCCAGTTGCTTGGCCGCGGCGACCCCGTCGTCCAGATAGCCGATCTGATCCACCAACCCTAACTGCACGGCCTGCGGCCCCGTGAGGATGCGCCCGTCCGCGATGACTTTGAGTCGCTCAGCCGGCAGGGTTTTTCGTCCTTTGGTGACCACCTCGAGGAAGCGTGAATAGAACCCATCGATCATGCCCTGGAAGATCGCGCGCTCCTCTTCGCTCATCGGGCGGAACGGCGAGCCGATGTCCTTCTTCGCGCCGGACTTGATCGCACCCGCCTCTACACCGATTTTCTGGAGCAAGCCTTCCGCGTTGACGCGTAGCATGATGACCCCGACGCTGCCAGTCACGCTCGTCGGGTGGGCGATGATCCGATCGGCGGCAACGGCGATGTAGTACCCGCCGGAGGCGCCGACATCCATGATGACCGCCACGACGGGAACCTTGCGCTTGGACTTGAATTCGCTGATTTCGTGATGAATGACGTCCGACGCTGTGACGGTCCCTCCGGGGCTATTAATCCGCAGGAGCAGCGCTTTGATCTGGTTGTCCTCGGTGGCCAGCGTCAGTTCCTCCTTGATGCGCGGGACCAGGTCTTCCGATCCACCCAAGAGACTATCGGAGCCCTTCTCGGAGATGACGCCGGAGATATCCATCATCAGAATCTTGTCCGCTGCAGTGCCCTGCACCGTCTTCTCCCGCAGCGGCATGGGCTGCGGGAAGAGGGAGATGGAGATGCAGCCGGCGGTGACCAGTGAGATCAGTGCCGTGGCTAGTATGCTGCTTTTCATGTCTTCCCTTTCGTCATTAGGTCGGTGAACCGATGGAACAGATAACTCGCGTCGTGAGGGCCCGGCGAGGCTTCGGGATGGTACTGGACGGAGTACGTCGGCAGATCGAGACAGCGCAGGCCCTCGACGGCGTCATCGTTCAGGCTGACATGGGTCAGTTGCACACGGCCATAGGCCGTGGTCCACGGGGCCGGTTTTGCGTCGGCTCCGGCGACCTCTCCTCCACGCACCGCAAAGTTGTGGTTCTGGGACGTGATCTCCACCTTGCGAGTCTCCAAGTCGAGCACCGGATGGTTCGCTCCATGGTGCCCGAATTTCAATTTATACGTTTGCAATCCCAGCGCCAGTCCGATGATCTGATGGCCGAGGCAGATCCCGAAGATTGGTCTCTTGCCAAAGAGGGTGCGGACAGCCTCGACCGCGTAAGGGACGCCTTCCGGGTCGCCAGGGCCGTTGGACAGGAAAATCCCATCGGGATTCAGCGTCAGCGCGGCGTCAGCCGTGGTCGAGGCTGGGACGACCGTGACTTCGAAACCTTCATCCACCAGCCGCCGCAAGATATTGTACTTAATCCCGAAGTCATAGGCTACGACTCTGAAATTCCTCTTGTCCCCTCTCGCACCCACTTTCCACTTGCCGGAGTCCTTCATCCATTTATAGGGCTTGGCGCAGGTCACTTCCTTGACCAGATCCCGACCGAGGATGCTGGGGACCTCCTGCGCCTTTCGCACTACCCGCTTCGGATCGAGGTCCGCATGCGAGATGACGCCCTGCTGCGAGCCGTGGTCACGGAGGTGCGTGGTCAATGCCCGCGTGTCGATCCCCTGGATTCCCACAATACCGTGCTCGCGTAGATACTCGTCCAGTGACAGTCGGCTCCTCCAGTTACTCGGGTACTGGCTCGCTTCTTTCACGATGAAGCCGGCCAACCACGGGCGTGAGGACTCCACGTCTTCCGGGTTGATCCCATAGTTGCCGATGTGCGGATAGGTCATCGTGATCATCTGGCCGCGGTACGAGGGGTCCGTCAGGACCTCCTGGTACCCCGACATGGCGGTGTTGAACACCACTTCGCCGCCGGTTTCCCCCGACGCGCCCAGCGCTGTGCCCTTGAACACGGTCCCGTCCGCCAACGCGAGGATCGCTGGCTTCACTGTACCCATTTCCGCACCTTCATGCACAGGAGGGTCATGCCCAATCCCAGGTTGATGATATAGAGAGCCCGCGCGATCCAATGATAGTGGAAGAAAGCATCGTACGCTGCTTTTTTCGCGTCAGTTTCCGTTGTGGCGAACGCCAGCTCCTGCAGTCGCACCACCTCAGGATTGAGGTAGAAGGTCAACCCTAGCGCTAGCATCACCATGCCTCCTACCACAGCCAGTTCGAGTTTGCTGATCAGGTTCTTCGCGACAACCCTGCGTGCCAGCATACTGAGCATGAGGGCACCGGCTAAGACCAGGACCAGCCGGTCATATCCGTGAAACGTCTTCGTCAGCAACCGGCCTACCGCTTCAATCGTGATCGGGCTGTTGAAAACCGCAGGGATGACAGCCGCGATGATGGACACCAGTCCCCCGAC
>DASQRT010000094.1:0-2522 GCA_035642795.1 Nitrospirales bacterium | reverse complement strand
CGCCTTGCGCTCGCTCCACGGCTTGCCCGCGGGATCGGCCGAGGCGCGGTTGTAGAGCACGCGGCGGTTCAGCGGCCAGCTCCAGGCCCAGCCCGGATAAAAACCCATCCCGGTCGGGTCATTGGTCTTTGGATCCTGAATGCCATCCCGGCGCTTCATCAGGTTTCCCGTGTCGGGATACGAGCCGGTGTAGATCCAGTCGCCCGCCGTGGTCGTGCCGTCGTCCTTCAGGTTGGCGAAAGACGTCATCTGCTTTCCGGTCGACAGGTCCTTGCCGTTGATCTCCCTGGCGATCTCGTCCAGCTCAGGCTTCAAGGGGTCCTTGTAGTCCAACGTCAGCGCCATGATCGGGTCGGGAAACTTGCCACCCTGCTGCTGGTACATCCCCTTCACGCGGTTGAAGATGTCGCTCAGGACCCAGTGGTCGTGGCGCGCCTGGCCCTGCGGCGGGATGACCTGGTCTTTCCATTGAGCCCAGCGGCCGCTGTTGGTGAACGAGCCGTCCTTCTCGATCCAGTGCGTGGTCGGGAGCAGGAAGACCTCGGTCTTGACCTGCGTGGGATCGACACCTGGAGCGTGCCAGAACTCTGAGCTGGTCGTCGGCAGCGGGTCCATTACGACCAGCCACTTGAGGTTTGTGAGCGCCTGCTGCACCTGGTTGGCATCCGGCCCGATGCTCGCGGCCGTCATCCCGGACAGGATTACGCCCTCCATCTTGCCCTTCAGGGCCTGGTCGTAGATCGACATCCACGATGAGTTCTGGCCGGGCTTGGGCACGTAGTCGAATGCGAACTCGTTGGCCTTGGTCGCCGCGGACCCATACCACCCCTTGAGCAGGCTGACCATGAACTTCCGGTAGTTGGTGCCGAAGAAGTTCCATGAGTTGGGGTCCGATTTCTTGGGCGCGCTCTGGGCCACGTAATCGTCGACGGTCTTCTGGCCCGGCGCGGGGATCCTCAGATATCCCGGAAGGATCTCCCACGAGATGGCGTGGTCGGTATTGCCCTGGATGTTGGCGTGGCCGCGCTCGGCGTTCATGCCTCCACCGGGCCGCCCGATGCTGCCCAGCAGCAGCTGCAGCACCGCGCCCGATCGGATGAGCTGGCCGCCGGTCGTGTGATGGGTGAGGCCGACCGCGTAGACGATGGTCATCACCTTGTCGGGCTTGCCCATCTGGCCGACCAGGTCCGCCACCTTGTTGAACTGGTCGACGGGGATCCCGGTGATGCTGGAGACGACGTCCGGCGTATACCGCGAGTAATGCGCTTTCATCAGCTGGAACACGGACCGCTCGTGCTGCAGCGTCATGTCGCGATTCGCGAACCCACTGGCGCTGGTCTCGTAGCTCCAGCTGCTGATGTCGTACGTCCGCTTCGGGGCGCTGTATCCGGAGAAGAGTCCTTCCGCGAAACCGTATCCCTGCTTGACGATGAACGAGGCGTTCGTGTAATTCCGCACGTAGTCGGCCTGGTAGAGGTTGTTCTGGAGGATGTGGTTGATCAGGCCGCCGAAGTACGCAACGTCGGTGCCGGTGCGAATGCGCAGGTACATGTCGGCAACCGCCGAGGTGCGCGTGAATCGAGGATCCGCGTGGATGATCTTGGCGCCGCGGTCGAGCTTGGCCCGCATGAACCACTGAAAACCGACCGGATGTGCCTCGGCCGGGTTGGCGCCGTTGATCAGGATGAGGTCAGCGTTCTTGATGTCGCGCCAGTGGTTTGTCATCGCTCCCCTTCCGAATGTGGCGGCCAAACTGACCACCGTGGGGCCGTGTCAAACCCTGGCCTGCTGCTCTAGATGTACCAGTCCCAGGCCGCGCATCAGCTTGGTGGCGAAGTAGCCTTCCTCCGAGCTGAACGCGGCGCCTCCCGCGAAGGCGATGCCTTCGGTGCGGTTGACGGTGTTGCCGCTTGCATCCGTGGCAACGAACGTGGCGTCCCGAGACGCCTTCATGTTCTGGGCGATCTTGTTCAGCACGAAATCCCAGGACACGCTCTTCCAGCCCATCGCGCCCGCGGCGCGGTACTGCGGCGACTCGACGCGGCGAGGCGAGGTCGCCAGCTGCATCGCGGTCGCACCCTTCGGGCAAAGGCGGCCTTCGTTGACGGGGCTGTCGGGATCTCCCTCGATCTGCAGGAGCTGCACGCTGCCGTCGCTGTTCTGACGCGTGTAGGCGACGAGAGAGCAGCCGACCGCGAAGTAAGGGCAGACCGAATGCGATTCCTTGGCCCCGGCGATGCGCAGGTTTTGCTTGACCTTGGTGGATTCGGCGACAGCGAGGTCGAAGCCGAGGCCGGTGGCAGCCAGGGCCCCGGCACCGGCCATTCCGGCCTTTAAGAAATCCCGACGTGTGACTGTCGGTATAGCAGCCTGCCTCCTAACTTCTGACGGAAGCAGCCTGACGCTACTTCAGGCCTGGATCGGTGTCAAGTTTCAGCCGGTCGAGATCAAGAGATCGCTTCGATCGTCGGGCTCAGGATTGCGGAGAAGATCGATGAGGCGATCGTTCCATGGCACGATCA
>DASQRT010000093.1:0-2087 GCA_035642795.1 Nitrospirales bacterium | reverse complement strand
CATGAATGGACTCGTCACCCCACCCGAGAAATGCAAGAGCAGGGTCAGGAGAAACAGGTCCGTTCCGATCTGCAGGAACAGGGAACGGGTGGCCGTCTCCGGCGATGGCGCGCCCGTCCGCTGCGCGGCACGGCTGAGGTGGAGCCCGTAAAGGTGATTCGCCGCGACCAATGCGCCGGCGATCCCGTACAGACGCGCCGCATCCAGTTTGGCGCCCATGTTCTGGGTCAAGATCATGGCGCAGAGGATGACGGCCGCGGCGCAGCCGTACCGGAGGTAGATGACCCACCATGCATGTCCGGCCAGCTCGGCTCAGATCAGCGACGGTAGGTCGGGAGCAGCCATGAGGTCATTTTAGATGACTGGTTAGTGAGCGGCAAGGACCTTCAAGAGGTTTTCGGCCAACGGATGGTATGTCTCCGCCCACATGCGGCGATCCACGGGATGAGTCATGGCCAGCAACGCCTGCGCCTGGGCACGGGCTTGGTCGATCCGTCCGGCATCCCGGTAGAACTCGGCCAGGCTCCACCGGATGTAGGCGTACCGGTCGGCATCGGCCTCCACGGCGCGTTTGAGATAGCCCTCGACCTGGGCCTTCTTTCCAGCCAGGAGCAGGCGCAGCGGGCCCGGCGTCTGGTCAAGCAGGATCCCCATCATGTGCAGCGCGCGGGCGTGTCGCGGCTCCAGCTCCAGCGCGCGCCGCAGGTGTCCTTCCAGATCAGCGACGATCATGGGAGAAACTCTCCAAAAGGGCTGGAGGTTGACGACATTGCCCCGATTCGCGGCGAGATAGAAGTGGGCATCGGCGCTGTCCTCTTGCAGGTTCAGCGCCCGAGCGGCGGCGTGCTCACCCCGCTCGTACCATGGCAAGTTGCCGTCGGGGAGCCAGTCACCGAGCGCCAGGCACTCCCGCGCGATACGGATGTACGGGAGCGGGTTCTGCGGATCGAGCGCGGCGGCCTGCTCGTAGAGTGTGAGGGCGCGGCGGTAGGACTCCGGAAACCCCTCATCGGTTTGCGTCAGCCGATCGCCCTGCTCAAGCAATTCCGCGACAGAGACAGCGGAGGCGGTCCAGGCCGTGACCGCGGCAATCAGGATTGCTTGCAAGACCGCCTGGATGCTGCGTGAATGTCTGAACAATGCGCGGACGGTCACAACGCGCGGAAGACGGCGAGCAGGTCGCTGAGAGCCACCAGTTTCGTTCTAAGCGTCTCCCGTTCGGCCTTGAGCTGCTTCACCAGGGCAGCTTTGCCAGCGCCGGCTTTCAGATAGGACTCGGCAAGAGACAGGACCCGTTTACATTCTTCCTCGACCTTCCGCTTGACCACGGGATTCACGGCCAGCGCCTCCATGACTCGGGCTCGCGTATCAGCGAGGAAGGCCTGATGGTCTTTCTCTGGGAAGGATTCACGCGTGGACTTATCCAGGCAGCGATCCAGCGACTGCGAGAGAAAGACGTAGAGCCGCACGAGGGTCTCGGTGATCTGGATATGACTGGATGGAGCGGATGGTGCAGCCATGACGCCAGCCTCCTAAATGGTTAGCCGATCGACGCGAAGTACCGCCCGAACACGTGGCGAGCACGCGCTTCAGCCGCCGCCTTGAGCAAGGCCGTTTTCGCCATCACCGAGGCTCGCCCTTGCACCGTCCCGCCGCACTTCGCATGCTCCTCCCCATACAGATCGAGCCAATCGATGATCATCGGCGCCGTGGTTTCCAGGTGGAACTGCAACCCGTACACCTTCTCGCCCAGGCGGAACGCCTGCTTGGAGTACCGCTCCGAGCCGGCCAGGCGAACCGCGCCGCGGGGGATGTCGAAAGTCTCGCCGTGCCACTGGAAGACCGGAAACGTGCCTGGAAGGCCGGCCAGCAATCGGTCTTTTTTCCCCTCCTCGGTCAGCGTCAGCGGGTACCACCCGATTTCCTTCTCCTCGCCCGCGATCACCTGCGCGCCTGCGGCTTTCGCGATCAGTTGCGCGCCGAGGCAGATACCTAAGGCCGGCATGCCGGCCTCCAGCACTTTCGTGAGCATCCGCAGTTCGTCGGCGATAAAGCCGAGGCGTTCACCGTCGTTCGCCGACATCGGC
>DASQRT010000092.1:0-3839 GCA_035642795.1 Nitrospirales bacterium | reverse complement strand
TTGCACAGCTCCAGACCGTCCATACTGGGGAGCATCAGGTCGAGCACGATCACGTCGGGATGCTCCTGGCGGGCGGCGGCGAGGCCCGCCGCGCCGTCCGCCGCTGTCCTCGTCCGGAAGCCTTCTTTCTCCAGGTAATGGCGAACGAGGTCCAGGATGTCCCGCTCGTCCTCGATGACCAGGATCTTGCGAGCGACGGTCACGGCGTCAGCGTATCGAAGGGTCTGTGGGGAGTCAAGGCGCCTGCGGGAAGCTGAGGTGACCATGTCGGCGGCGGATTGCGCGTTCACCCCTGCGTGTGGCGGATAATCTTGCCTTCGACCATGTACACGACGAGCTCCGCCACGTTGGTCGCATGGTCGGCGATCCGTTCCAGGTATTTGGCGATGAAGGTGATGCGGATCGCTCGGGTGATCGTCTTGGGGTTCTCCAGCATGAACGACAGCAATTCGCGGAAGAGCTGGTGTGTCAGGTCATCTACAAAATCGTCGTCGGCGCAGACCTTGCGGGCTAGGTTCGCATCTCCCGCGACGAAGGCGTCCAGCGCTTCCTTCACCATCCGTAGGGACCAGTTCGCCATGCGGGGAATGTCGATATAGGGTTTGAGCTGAGGCTCCTCGTTCAACTCGATCGCGCGCTCGCAGATATTCTCGGAAAGGTCGCTGATGCGCTCCAGTTCCGTGGAGATCTTCATCGCGGTGGTGATGAAGCGCAGGTCGCGCGCCGTCGGCTGCTGCAAGGCAAGCAGCCGCATGCAGTCCTCATCCACCTCGACGTCCAGTGAATTGACCTGGCGGTCGTTCTCGATGATCTTGCGGGCGAGGTTCGAGTCCCATTCGGTGAGGGCGCGGAGCGCGCCTCGGACCTGTTCTTCTGTGAGGCCTCCCATCTTTAAGATTTTGTCCTTCAGACTCTTCAGCTCGTCGTCAAAATGGCGGTGCATAGTTCCCTCGTTATTCGTTAAACGTTACGCGTTATACGGAATTCCTCGATGGTTCATAGTCAGCGCTCTATCGCCTTTACGATTAACGTATAACGTATAACGGTTAACGTCTTCACCCGAACCGGCCTGTGACGTAGTCTTCCGTCCGGCTGTCCCGCGGGGTGGTGAAGATCGTTTTCGTATCGCTGAACTCGACCAACTCGCCCATGAGAAAGAAGCCTGTGTGGTCCGAGACGCGCGCCGCCTGTTGCATGTTGTGGGTTACGATGACGACAGTCAATTCTTTTTTCAGGTCGAAGAGCAGCTCTTCGATCTTGGCCGTGGCGATGGGATCCAGGGCCGAGCAGGGCTCGTCCATCAGGAGCACGTCCGGCTTGACGGCCAGCGCCCGGGCGATGCACAGGCGCTGCTGCTGGCCTCCGGAGAGGCCGAGCGCGCTCTCGTGCAGGCGGTCTTTAACCTCTTCCCAGAGACCGGCGCCTTTCAGGCTCTCCTCTACAATATCGTCCAGGGTCGAGCGGCTGCGGACGCCCTGGAGCCGAGGGCCATAGGCGATGTTATCGTAGATCGGCTTCGGAAAGGGGTTGGATCGCTGAAAGACCATCCCAACGCGCTTACGAAGATCGGTCACATCCACATGCGGGCTGTAGATGTCCATCCCGTCCAGGAGGATCTTCCCCTCGATGTGGGCGCCTTCGATCAGGTCGTTCAGACGGTTCAAACAGCGGAGCAGGGTGGACTTCCCGCAGCCAGACGGTCCAATGAAGGCGGTGACCTGCTTGATGGGAATCTCGATATTGACCTTAGAGAGAGCTTGGCTCATGCCATAAAAGAAGTTCACGTCGCGGAGGGCGATCTTGGGCATGGTGTCCTTGTTGTCGTGCGCGACTTTGGCGACGGTCGAGTTGATCACAGGACGGCGCAGCCAGTCAGGAGACTGCGGCTGTGCGGGTTCGCTGTTGGCTGTATTGGATAGGAATGGTTGCATGACGTCTCCTTGCACGGCTTCCTCAAACGGCCGAGCCGGCGTACTTCTTGCGCAGGTGGTTGCGCAAGGTGATCGCGGTCAAGTTCAGGATGACGACCACCAGGATCAACACCAGCGTGGTGACGTACACCATCGGTTTGGCCGCTTCCACATTCGGTGACTGGAAGCCGACGTCGTAAATATGGAATCCGAGATGCATGAATTTGCGGTCCAAATGAAAAAACGGCCAGGCGCTGTCCACCGGGAGCGTTGGCGCCAGCTTGACGACCCCTGTCAGCATGAGCGGCGCGACCTCGCCGGCGGCGCGCGCGATCGCCAGGATGAGCCCGGTCAGGATGCCCGGCAGGGCGCAGGGGAGGATGACGCGCACCATCGTTTCCAGCTTCGTGGCGCCGAGCGCCATGGACCCTTCGCGGAAATCCCGGGGCACTGATGCCAGCCCTTCTTCGGTTGCCACGATGACGACCGGCACGGTCAAAAGCGCCAGGGTCAAGGAAGCCCATAAGATACCGCCGGTTCCAAATGTGGGGCTCGGGAGCGCTTCCGGGAAAAAGAGAGCGTCAATAGACCCGCCGATGACATAGACGAAGAACCCCAGTCCGAAGACCCCATAGACGATCGAGGGCACTCCCGCCAGGTTGTTCACTGCGATGCGGACCAGTCGCACGATGGTCCCTTGTTTGGCGTACTCCCTCAGATAGAGCGCCGCCAGCACGCCAAACGGGACCACCGCGATGCTCATGATGATGACCATCATCACCGTGCCGAAGATGGCCGGAAAGATGCCACCCTCAGTATTGGCTTCCCGGGGTTCGTCGGTCAACACCTTCCAGACGTTGCCGAGATAGAGACCGACCTTGACCGGCGTGCTCAATTCATTGGGACGCAGTGCGCGCACGATCTGCCCGACGGGAAGCCGTTTCTCCTGACCGTTCGCGTCCACCATGACCACGGTGTATTCGTTAAAACGAGCGTAAAGTTTCTCGAGCGCTTCGGTCTTTTCCTGGTACCGCGCATCTGCCAAGGAAATGGTGGCCTTCAAGCGATCCAGAGTGGGACCATGGGACCCCTGGCTTGGCGGTGTCCGCAGTTCCAGCGACCGAATTTTCAGACGGGAGCGCTCGATCTCGGCGTTGATCTCTCCAATCTCGACCTTCTCGATCTTGTAAATCTGCGCGTGGAGGGCATTGGCTTGCTCGACCAGCGGCAGGAGAGTCTTCCAGCCGAGCTCACCTCCTTCTGAGGACGGCATGTCGCCTTTGTAAATCGCTTTGATCCGGCCGTACATGTTGCCCCACTCACGACGTTCCAGCAGGACCGCATCGTGGGGGAAAGCTTTCGAAGCGGTCTTGGCTTCGTCCACCCACTTGAAGTCCAGGCCGTACAGGTCCCGGTTGCCGATCTTCATGCGGATGCGACCCTGTCCCTGCGGTGATCCTGGCGTGACCGAGTTCGGAATGATCTCCCGGCCAGCCAGTTGGCCCATCACACGCTTGCCGTCCCTGAGTGTCAATTCAACGACATCGTCGATCCAGAAGAAACCCATCCCGTTGGCCATGATCAGGACCAGGAGTCCGACCACCATCAGAAGGGCGATTGCCAGACCGGCGCCGCTCGCCCAGACAAAGAGGTCACCCGACGCCACCAACTTCCTGAAGCCCGACGTTATTCGTGAAACGTTCATCGTGAGTTTCAAGCTTCCATTGAAGACGTTTAACGGTTAACGATTAACGTTCACACTCCTCAGAACTGGCTGTACTTCTTCCGTAACCGGTGGCGGATGAGTTCCGCGCCGGTGTTGACCAGGAACGTCACTATGAACAGGAGCAAAGCGGCCAGGAACAGCGTGCGGTAGAGCGTGCTCCCGTGAGGCGCCTCAGGGATTTCCACGGCGATATTAGCCGACAG
>DASQRT010000091.1:0-2671 GCA_035642795.1 Nitrospirales bacterium | reverse complement strand
GATGACAACCGTTCCCACCTGGGGGATCTTGTGGTGCCGTCCGCCTTCCTGGATGTAGCCGAACCCGTCGCTGCCGACGACCGTACCCGAGTGGATGATCACCCGATTGCCGATGGTCACCCGTTCTCGGATCGTCACGTTGGGATAGATCACGCAGTCCTCGCCGATGACGCTGCCTTCGCCGACGAAGACGTTGGGATAGAGCGTCGTACCGCGTCCGATGGACACTTGGTCATCGAGTGTGACGAACGGCCAGATGGACACGCTCTCGCCGAGGACGACGTCATTTCCGCGACTGACGAACTTGCTGACCCCGATGGCAGGGCGCTGGGGCACGAAAAACTTCTCCACGACCTGCGCCATGGCCAAGGCGGGATTGGTCACGACGATCTGGGCGCATGCAAGGCCGTCGATGGGCCGGGGGACGAGCAGGGCGGCGGCGCGCGTGGACGTGGCCTCCCCGGATGCGGCCTCGCCGGCCACGAAGGAGAGATCACCGGGACCGGCCTCGCTCAGCCCGGCCACGCCGGCGATGACGAGATCGGGACGTCCCAGTAGCGTTCCCTTTGTGAGCGCGGCGATCTGTTCGAGGGGGACGAAGAATTCAGGCATGGTTAGACGCGGTCACGCATGGGCTGGCTTCTTCTTGGTCGTTTCCATTGCGTCGTCTGAGAGCGCCTGGGGCTCGACCAACTTCAGCCAGGACAGCAGGTGATCGTCCTCCGCCGAAGGGTCTTGCTCAACCGAGAAGCGAAGCGAAAGGAAGAAGTCCTTCCACAGCAAATTGTGGCGCAGAATCTGGTTCAGCCACACACTATCGATGGTGACCCTACACGCGGCGGTCTGCTCTCCAGTGCGCTCGAGAGTCAGCGCTCCGGCATCGCATCGGGCAAGGAAGTCTCCGCCGCGGGTGCCTTCCACCACGAACTGGAGCTCCATCTTGAGCTCTTCCAACATGGACTCGTTCGTCTCGCCCGCCCGCTGCACGTACGCCCGAAAGGGCTCAAAGAGATCTTCAGCCGGTCGCGGCAACGACTCCAGGCACGCTGCGATCGTAGGGCGCATCCGGTCGGCATAGGCTTTGAGATACGCGTCCTTTCGGTCGAACGAGAACTCCCGCCGGATCGCCTGATCGGGCATGAACTCACCGTTGATCAAATTCAGCCGATCCCCCGGCAGAGGGATCTCCAACCGACGCGTATAGCCGCGCACGCACAGCCAATCGTGAGCGCGCTTTTGGTCAGGCACGATGCTTTTCCCGTTCAGGTCATCGTTGTACCGAAACAGGGAGTCCTCCAGGAATGCAGGCGGACCGGCGTAGGGCAGCCCGATCCGTGGCGGCACCCGGTCCAGCGTCTGGAAGGCATACTCAAGCTGCTCGACGCGCTTCTGCACGGAAAGGGCCTGCATTTTTTCCTCTGGATGGCGGTAACAGATCGGGTTCCAATCCGCCCCGGCGCACTGGATGAGCAGCGCGTCGTTCCGGCCCCGGAAGCGATATTTCAAGGTGTCGCGGTGTTTCGCAGAGAGCCGGGCGTTGCTCATGTTGATCAGGACCGCCTCACGGGTTTGGAAGGTCGCGGCAGCGCATGGCGCAAGCGGTGTCGCATCGGCGATGAAGAGGACCCGTAGCCCTTCGCCGATTTGGTGGTCCGTCCCGGGTTTGACCTCCGTGATGGGATTCGCGCACGACGATCGAATTGTGCTCCAGAGGGATCGAGACGGGTGTTGGGGAATGATAACGGGGATGTCCGGCGCGATCTTCTGCGAGAGGAACGCGGCATCGAGATGATCCTGGTGCTCGTGGGTAATGACGACGGCGGTGAGATCGCGGTAGTCTCGCTCCCACAAGTGATGGTTACACGGGAACTGGAACCAACTCGCGTGAAAGGCCCCGCGCGGGGAAAGCCACGGATCGCAGGCCACGCGCGTCTTCCCTGACGTGATGATGAACCCGGCATGGCCGAGGAACTCAACCTGCATTGATTGTTTCCCTCACGTGGAAGTCCCAGCATAAACGGTTCTCGCAATTCATTCAAGACACCCATATTTGCAACGGTTCTCGGGGTCCTCTACAATCCTGCCCCTATGGTTAAAGTGAAAATCTGCGGGAACACCAATCTGGATGATGCCATGGCGGCGGTGCAGGCCGGCGCGGACGCAGTCGGGTTCGTGTTCTATGCCAAGAGTCCACGGGCGGTAGACTCGAAGACGGCCGCCGAGATCATCTCCCGCCTGCCGCCGTTCGTGGTGCCGGTGGGTGTGTTCGTGAACGAGGAGCCGAGCGTCGTCCGCCGGATCATGGAAGCGTGCCACATCCCCCTCGCCCAACTGCATGGCGAGGAGTCTCCTCAATATTGCGCCGAACTCGGACGCGCGGTCCTCAAGGCCATCCGCGTCCGCGATAGCCGGGACCTTGAGCGCATGACAGCCTACCAGGTCAGCGGGTTCGTCCTGGACGCCTTCGTCGAGGGGACGCCGGGCGGGACGGGAGTCACGATCGACTGGGACCTGGCCGCCCAGGCCCAAATGCTGGGCCCCATCATCCTGGCCAGCGGCCTCACTCCCGACAACGTGCTCGAGGCCGTCCGCCAGGTCCGGCCGTATGCCGTGGATGTCACCAGCGGGGTGGAGGCCTCACCGGGCAAGAAGGACCATGCGAAGGTGCGGG
>DASQRT010000090.1:0-2748 GCA_035642795.1 Nitrospirales bacterium | reverse complement strand
CTCGCTCGCACCTTTGGCTACTACGGCGCACTGTCCATCGAACGCCGTCAGGCGCTCGACGTCCTACACAACGCAGCTTTTCAGCTAGAGAGCATCATGCCTCAGTTAACCGGATACAGCCCACAGTTTCATGAAACTATGCACTACGGGATGAGTTTTGGGGCCGCTGCACGTTTCAACGTGACCTATTATATCAGCCGGCGTTACCATTTAAAGGGCCCCAATCTCTCTCGTATGATCGTGGCCGAGCTACCTCCCTACGACTTGGTGCTATTCCGCAACCCCGTCCCTCCCAAGCCACGTGTCTACCTGTCAAAAAAACCCGAGTGGTCTGTAACGCCGGTCGATCCGGTAGCCCTGTTCGCGAGGGCCGATTTCCTGAGCGGAGAAGTGGATGTGATCGAAACGTCAAACCTGACGTTGCCGGGTCCTTCAACGGGCGGCCTTGCCACGATCAAGCGCTACGCGCCGGAAGAGGTGCGGGTGCGGGTGGAGACCCCGCAACCCGCCGTCCTGATCTTACTCGACTCGTTCGACAAGGGCTGGACAGCGACACTCGAAAACGGTGCCGAGTTGCCCATCCTGCGGGCCAACGCGCTGGTGCGCGCCGTCGCGGTGCCCGCCGGGACGCACCTCGTCACATTTTCCTACCAAACCCCGTTGCTGAAGGCCGGTGCCACAGCGTCACTGGTAGGCTGCCTGCTGTGCCTCGGACTGATCATCCAGGCCCGGTGGAGGCGCAGACATCCTGCGGGACCTTGTCGATGAGCCTGCCCGTCCCTCAGGAGGTTCACTCTTCCAAGCTGGCTGCCAAGACGAGAACCGCCTTGGCCGTCATCGTCCTCCTCGGCCTCATACTCGCTTTCTACAACGGGCTCTGGATGCCAGGCCTCGTGCTCATCAAACGCGACGCCTATGGGTTTTGGCTCCCACTCAAGCAGCACATGATCGAACGGCTGGCGACGGGCGAGCTGCCGCAATGGTTCCCCTACGAGGCTCTCGGGCGCCCCTTCATCGGGAGTGCCGCCACCGGCATCTTCCACCCCTTCACCGTGCTCTATTTCCTCCTCACGGCACCCGATGCGTATCGCGCCTCGACGCTCTTGTCGTGTCTGCTGGCAGCGGTCGGGGCCTTCATGTTAGGACGCACATTGAACTTCTCGCGCTCGGGAGCCTTAGTGGCTGGCGTGGCGTTCGCACTATCCGGCTATGTCGTGTCGTTCACCGAGCATCTCATTTACCTGTATTCGATTTGCATCCTGCCGTTCTTCTGTGCTGCGCTGGAGAAAGCCCTCAGGGGCATCCGTGCATGGACAGTGGCGCCCGCGGCCGTGTGGGCGACGGTGCTTCTCCACGGCGACGGACAGACGGGATATTACTTCGGCTTCATCGCGCTGCTCTGGACGGCGTCGCGCGCGCCGGGTGCCCTGCGTGAAGCATGTCTGCGGCTGTTGCTCGTGGGAAGCCTCGCGGCCCTGCTTGCAAGCGTGCAACTCGCGCCTGCGGCAGTGGTATTCCTGAGCAGCAACCGAATGCAGCCCGAGCTGTTCCAAAGTGAGGCGCTCTACTGGTCAACCCACCCTCTGCGGTTATTGACCGTCCTGGTCGCGCCAGTCGGTGAAAACGCCAGTCCAGTGGATGTGGGGCGGATATTCTTCGGCACGCCGCAGCGGGGGTCCGTGGGAGGGATGTTGGCGGACAGCCTCTACCTTGGAGTTCCCATGATGGGGCTTGCGCTCCTTGGCGGTTGGCACCGACGTGACCTGCGCGTGCTGGCTCTGCTTGGTGGCGTCGCGCTTCTCCTCGCACTCGGGCAGTTCGGCGGTCTTTACGCAGTCTTCTACAACGTGGTGCCACTCTGGTCAGCGTTCCGGTATCCTGAGAAGTGGATGGGCGTGGTCTCGTTCGCTGCGGCCATTCTCGCCGGAGCCGGGATTGACGCGCTACGGGCAGGAAAAGGCAGCCCTACGCCCTGGCTCGCGATGGCAATCCTCTGCGCAAGCATCTGGCTCGGACTGCGTACGGAAGCCGCGAGCGCGTGGACAGCCGTACATTTTGGCGCGTCGGAGTCCCTGGCTGGCGCGATGACCGGCTCGGCTGCGCTTGCGTTCCTTTACAGCGCAGGGACCTCGTTCGGCGTGTGGATGCTCGTCCTTGGAGCTCGAAATGGGCAGCTCCGCGAAGCGGTTCTCCTCAGCGCCCTTGTGGCGATTCTCACGCTAGACCTCGGGCGTGCTAACTTTTCTGCCTACCGCACTGGCCCGGTCGAAGCCGCCATGTTCATTCCCCCACTCGCTCAGGCGATCGCAGTACGGGAGGGCGGGCTAGCCCCTGGTCGTTTCCGGCTAATCCCGATACGCGAATCCAAGCACATGGTGCGGAAAAGTCTCCAACGTCTACTAGGCCAGGAAGCCGAGTCGGTAGTGCGCAGGCAGGCACTCGACGTGGAGCATAACGCCCAGTTCCATCTCGAGACGACCCACGCCTCTCTTCCTGGTTACAACAGGGCGCTCATAACCATGCTCCCGGAGAAGCCAAGGATCGAGGTGGCCGCGAGGTTTAACGTCACCTATTTCACCGGTCCAAGGTTTTATCTGCGGGACCTGCGCTACACAACAGCGTCCGTGGTCGGCCTTTCTGACTACGACCTCGCGCTGTACCAAAATCCAGCCCCAGCCAAACCACGCGCCTATCTGTCGCTGAAACCGGAGCGCGTCGA
Organism: Nitrospirales bacterium; assembly: GCA_035642795.1. Classification (GTDB taxonomy): domain Bacteria; phylum Nitrospirota; class Nitrospiria; order Nitrospirales; family NS-4; genus NS-12. The sequence goes on along the minus strand of DASQRT010000090.1, from coordinate 29 downwards.
TTCGCCCGTCGATCCCGCTGCCTTGGCCG
>DASQRT010000089.1:0-3026 GCA_035642795.1 Nitrospirales bacterium | reverse complement strand
AGCTCCAGGATCTCGCCCTTCACGTCCACCGTGATCTTCTTCGACAGATCGCCCTTGGCGACCGCCGTGGTCACCTCCGCGATGTTGCGCACCTGGCCCGTGAGGTTCGCCGCCATCAGGTTCACGTTGTCGGTCAAATCTTTCCATGTACCCGCCACTCCGGACACGTGCGCCTGGCCGCCGAGCTTGCCCTCCGTGCCCACCTCGCGCGCCACCCGCGACACTTCCGAGGCGAATCCATTGAGCTGGTCCACCATCGTGTTGATCGTGCTCTTCAGCTCCAGGATCTCGCCCTTCACGTCCACCGTGATCTTCTTCGACAGATCGCCCTTGGCGACCGCCGTGGTCACCTCCGCGATGTTGCGCACCTGGCCCGTGAGGTTCGCCGCCATCAGATTCATGTTGTCGGTGAGGTCCTTCCAGGTTCCGGCCACTCCGGGCACCCGCGCTTGGCCCCCGAGCTTGCCCTCCGTGCCCACCTCGCGCGCCACCCGCGACACTTCCGAGGCGAATCCGCCGAGCTGATCGACCATCGTGTTGACGACCTTGCCTATCCGCAAGAATTCACCCCGCAAGGGCCGGCCGTCGATCTCCGGCAGCATCCGTTGGGAGAGATCACCTCTGGCGACTGACTCGATGACCCGCGCCATTTCGGAGGTCGGCCGGACGAGGTCTCCGATCAAGGTGTTCACCGAGTCCACGGAATCGGCCCACGACCCTGTCGCGGCGGGTAGCCGAACGCGTTGATTGATCTGCCCTTCCCGTCCAACCTCGTCCCGGATACGCGCGAACTCGTCAGTCACCTTCTCGTTCATTTCGACGACGTCGTTGAACGCCTGTGCGATCTCTCCATCGATCCCAATCAGATCCAAGGGGAGGCGAACCGAGAAATCGCCTTTTTTGAACGCCCGCAAGGCGCTCAACAGGCCTTTGCGGTCCAGTACGTCCGGGACAAATTGCAGATTAGTCATTTTCGACCTCTCAACAAGCCTGTTCTTCCAAAAGCGCGCCGCAAAGCACCACGCTAGGTACATTCGGAATCGGCGCTGCTTCGCTTAAGCGTCTTTTCTTGGTGCCTTCGCGAGAATCCTTCCCTTATTCCCGCTGGCACGTCTGCGATGGGACTCCGCATTCTGGGCAGGGGATGACCATGTTATCAAGATGATAGTGCGCCGGGCACCGGCCTACTATCGAGGAACCTTGATAATTCTGTAGCGGCTCGGCGACAAGACATAGCTGTGTAACGGCAGCTTTCTACCCACCGAATGATCTACTGCGTCCGGCCAGGAAAACCGATGCATTCCGGCCACCCCTGCTTAACGACGGATGTTGCCCGCCCAATCCGAAATCCGACGCTCGCCAATCATAGGCCGAATGGATCAAGCCTGAGCCTCCCGGCGATCATGGCCGGCAATTTCCGACGCGTAGATTGGGCGTTCCACGGACATGACCGGGCAAGCGCTCATCGATATGCCAGTCTCCGATCACGGCTTGAAGATCTTCTCCAGTTGCCCCGTCTCCGCGCAAGCACAGCCCGAGACATGCGTTCGGGAGTTACAGGAATTCGCTCGGGCCAGCGAAGACGCGGGGCACGAAGGCGCCCTCGTGTTTACCGACAACAGCCAGTTGGATCCGTGGCTCGTCTCGCAGATCGTCGTCGAGGCCACCGAGCGTCTGTGCCCGCTGGTGGCCATTCAGCCGGCCTACATGCACCCCTACAGCGTAGCCAAGATGATCGCGTCGTTCGCGCATCTGTACGGCCGCCGGCTATATCTCAACATGGTGGCGGGTGGATTCAAGAACGACCTGGCGGCGCTGAACGATCTCACGCCCCACGACGAGCGTTATGCGCGGCTGCTCGAGTACACCACCGTCATCCAGAGCCTCCTGCAGACGGCGGGTCCGGTCAGCTTCGAGGGGCGATACTACAAGGTGACGAACCTCAAGCTGACGCCGCCGCTGCCCGCGCCGTTGATGCCGGGCTTGCTCGTGTCGGGGTCTTCGGAAGCCGGTATGGATGCGGCGCGGCAGCTGAAGGCCACGGCCGTCGAATATCCAAAGCCGCCGGCCGAGTACGCGGACGCCCTTCCGGCGAACGTCGCGTCGCGGGGCATCCGCATCGGCGTCATTGCGCGCTCCGAGGATGCGGAGGCCTGGACGGTCGCACGTACTCGGTACCCGGAAGACCGCAAGGGCCAGCTCACCCACCAGCTCGCCATGAAGGTCTCGGACTCGTCTTGGCACCGGCAGCTCTCCAAGCTCGGAAAAACCGAAGCGGGGACGGAGAACCCTTACTGGCTGGTGCCGTTCGAGAACTACAAGGCCGTCTGTCCCTTCCTCGTCGGGAGCTACGATCGGGTGGCGGAGGAAGTGGCGCGTTATGTCGACGTCGGCTACCGCACTTTCATTCTCGATGTGCCCGCGAGCGTGGAAGAGATGTATCACACCGGCGTCGTCTTCGAGCGCGCCGTCGCGCGCTGCGTCGCGGCATGAGCATGCTCTTGCAGCAGGGGGTGACGGCGCAAGCGCAGTCGCGCCCCGAGGCGACGGCTCTGGTGTTCAAGAATTCGTGCCTCAGATACGCAGAACTCGAGGAGACGAGCAACCGGCTCGCGCATCTCCTGAGGGAAGCGGGATGCCGGCGGGGAGATCGGATCGGTCTGTTGATGCCAAAGATGCCCACGGCGATCGTGGCGATGCTGGGCGCCTTGAAGGCCGATGCGATCTACGTGCCGCTCGATCCCGCCAGCCCGGCAGCGCGACAAGCGCGCGTGCTCCAGGTCAGCGACTGCCGCTTCATACTGGCCGCCGGACCTGTCAGCCAGAATCTGCGCGACGCCTTGGCGGCCGCGGCGCTCGCGCAGCCGCCACTGATCGGATGGCTGGACGAAGGCGCGCCGTCCGAAGCCGGTCCGGCACCGGCCTTCACCCTCTACGATCTCCCCGCTTACCCGGCGACGCCGCCTGCCTGCGCCAACACCGACGAAGACGTGGCACACATTCTGTTTACCTCGGGTTCCACCGGG
>DASQRT010000088.1:0-7314 GCA_035642795.1 Nitrospirales bacterium | reverse complement strand
ATGGTGAGCGTGCTGAGGAGGATCGAGCTGCCGATCAGGAGCAGGCCGAAGAACACGAGGTTGTAGAGGATCTTGTCGCGCAGCGTCTCGCGAAACGTGTTCAAGGCGATCACGGTGATCCGGTTCATGTGGGGCCTACCTCCACCGTTTCCTTGAGGAAGAGATCCTCCAGCGAGCGCTTGTGCGGAACGAGGGAGACCAGCCGCCCGGCGTGTCGACGGATCAGGTCGAGGACTTGGTCCACTTTGTGTTCATCGTCCAACTTGATCAGCACGTGATTGCCCCGCCGGACGACCGTCCCTCCCAACTGCTCGGCCTCCCGGACGCCGGCCTCCGCCAGTCGTTCCACAAGGATCTCGACCGACGTCACGGCAGCGGTCCCCACCAACTCATGGACGGCCCCCACGGCCCGGAGCTGGCCCTTCACCAGAATTCCGACCCGATCGCAGATCATCTCCACATCAGGCAGGATGTGCGTGCTGAAAAAAATCGTCTTCCCCTGGTCCTTGAGGCGGAGGATGATGTCACGGACATCCCTCCGTCCGATCGGATCCAGTCCCGACATCGGCTCGTCCAAGATGATGACTTGCGGGTCGTTGACCAGGGCCTGAGCCAGACCGATCCGTTGCAGCATGCCTTTCGAGAACTTTCTCAGCGGGAGATGACGGGCATGGGTAAGGCTGACCATCGCCAGCAGTTCGTCGATCTTCTTCGCGAGCGCCTGGCTACCCAACCCGAAGAGCTGGCCATAAAACGTCAAAAACTCCTCGGCCGTCAGGTATTCGTAGAAATAAGGCGATTCGGGGAGAAAACCGACGTGTTGCTTAACGGCCACTTCCTCGATCGGCCGTTCCAAGATCCAGCCCCTCCCGGCTGTGGGAAAGAGGAGGCCCAGCAGCAGCTTGATCGTGGTGGTCTTGCCGGCCCCGTTGTGTCCCAGGAAGCCGAAGATCTCTCCCTGCTCAACTTCCAGGTCCAAGTGTTCCAACGCCACGACGCGCTGGCGCCCGAGGCCGAGACGAAACTCCTTGGTCAGCCCCTCGATGCGAAGCGGCTTCATCGCGATCTCCTCTTTTCGTACACTTTCAACCGTTCCTTCATCTCACTGCTGCGCACGGTCTGCGTCTGCGGATCATAGAGGTAGCGGCCACCGAACGGCTCGCGGGGTAACGCGCGAAGGAGCCCGGGGCCAACCAGATCTTCTAGACGCTCGGGCGGCCGTCGGTACCGTGCCCGGTATCGGCTGAGGGTCCCCTCGAGTAGTTGGAGATCCCGTTCTACCACCACCTCCTTCAGCCGTCGCTCCAGGACACTCTTGACGTTCTCATCCGAGGTCTGCTCGTACATCTGCGCCAGAAAGTCGATTGCGATTTGCGGTTCCCTGGCCGAGACATAGAGCCGCGCAGCGAGTTGCGCGAGATACTCCGGCGCTCCCTGAAGGCGGGAAGCCTTGGCGATATAGTCGGCCGCTTTGGCGTCATCGTGCAACTCGAAGTAGTAGTTAAACCCCAGCAAGAAGGGAAGAGCCCAGTAGTCGGGATTGTACTGGATCCCTTTCTCCAATATCCGGTTGCTCTCCTCAACCAGGACCACTAGTGTCACCAAGGCAACGCCTCCGGCCTCATAGACGCGCACAAACTTGGGGTCCAATGTGGTGATGACGTCCAAGGCTCTGTAGATCCAGTGACCGGCCTCCTCCGTGACCTTGCGTTCTCCCATCGCCTGAATAGACTGGATCCACAGGAAATCGGCCACCACCTGCTCGTACCCCAAGACCGCAACCCGGAGATACTCCCCTCGAGGCAGGTACATGAACCGCTGCAGCTTGGGCGTGACCGCCCGCTGCTCATCAATGCGGACCTGCAGGAGGTGCAGTCCCACGAAGAGGAGCAAGCCGGTCGTCACGAGCGCCGACATCCGTGCAGCCAGGCTCATGGTGCTACCATGGACAATGAACGCTTCAACCGTTCAGTATCCGCCTCCAGGAACTGGCGTTCCAAAGGGGTCAGATTCCACCCCCGGTAGCGTTCTTTCACTTTGACAATCTGCTCATACTCAGCTGCAGCGACCTCCGTCTGACCGATCTGCTGGGAGAGCTCAGCCAACTGGGCGCGGGCCGGCAGGAAGTTGGGCTCGTAACTGATCGCCCGCCTGAACAGGGCCAGCGCTTCTTCCTTACGCTCCTGCGCCCAGCGAAGTTTTCCCAGCTCATGGTAGTTGAACGGAGAGAAAGGATCTAACCGCATTGCTTGTTCATAATAGGCGGCCGCTTGGCGCCGCAAGTCCTCTTGCTGCGATCCTGGCCCGACTCGGTCGGCCAGCAGCACGTGGAGCATCCCCAAGCGGTGCGCAAAGCGCCCATCCAACGGGTTCAGTCGCAAGCACATCGTGAGCTCATCGACCGCCCGGAGCAACCACTGGAGATCGCCGGATTGATGAAACAACCGCACTTCCACCAGCGCCAGCGCGTCACGATAGGCGGTCGTTCCCGGGTCAATGAGCGTGGCGCGCTGAAACCAGTCGAAGGCCCGGTCCTCTCGGCCGACCCCCACCTCGCTCGCTCCCTTGTCGAACGCGTACCACGCGGCCGCCGGCTGGACTATGAGGAGCGCGCACAGCACGGCAACGGCTCCGATCGAGACCGCACGGGCAGGATGATACGGGAAGGGAACAGTCCAGACGGAGGGGCCTCGAGGTTGTCTCAAGCGTTTCACCACCAGGATCATCCCGGCGAATAGTATAGCAAGCAAAACCAGTGCCGGCTCATGAAATACCGCATCAACGCCACCATGCACAAGAATGCCCAGAATCCCCCCTGACAAACCGATGACCAGTCCTCGCTCCCAGGGCTCCAAAGGGAGACGTAGGGTCTCGCGAATCTCCCAGCCCAACAGCGCTACTCCTACTAGAAAGAGCACCAGCCCCAACACCCCTAGCTCAACGGCCATTTGCAGGTATTCATTATGCGCCGATTCGGCCCGTTTGCCATAGCGGGCGATCGCACTCTCGACGGGAAACCGGTATTGGAACGACGTGTACTTGTAGAGACCCAAACCGACTCCCCAGGGATGATCGATGATCCGCTCCAGGGAATTCTTCCAGATCGCGAGCCGGGTATAGGCGTACGGGTCATGGGACCCGACCGTGAGCACTCGCTGCTGCAATGGATTCTGAACGAGCGCCCCTGCAACGAGACCCAGCACGATCACGGCCAGAAACGGCTTGCCGAAACGATAGCAGCCGACACACGCGACGGCCGCCACGAAGGCCAGCAACGCGCCTCTTGATTGAGCCAGGATGAATACACCCGTGACCGCGCCGGCGGTCAGCCACAGCAATGGCGTCTCCCAGCGAAGGCCTTCGGTCTGGCGGCGATAACACAGCAACCCGAACGCCACAGCAAAGACCGCCATCTCATAGCTCGCAAAGAAATTGGCGTTGAAAAAAGTCCCGGTCGGCCTGGCCCGGCCGCCCCAAAGGAATTGGTAGAGGCCGATCGCAGCCTCGAACACCCCCATGCCCAGCAGGACCGTAACGAGGCCACGCACCTCCCGGACGGACTGCACGAGATGCACGGCCACGAACAGACAGACGGCGTAACTGCAGAGGCTGATGAGCCATTGGAGGCCGGGGGCTACGTAGGAGGTGCGGACAACGGAAACGACCGCCCATCCCACAAACGCCACTATGGCGGAGAAGATGCGAGTCTGCTGGACGGCGATCCGGCCCGTTCTCATCGAGCGCAAGAGCCAGACGATGAAGGCACCGAGCAGGATGAATCGAATGATCAGAACCGGCAGGTGCGTCGTCCCGCCCTCGATCAGCGGGGCAAAGACCGTCAGGCCACCGAGGACAACAATCGAACCGAAGGCCGGGAAGGGGGAACGGGCCGCTTGGGACTGCTCAGGTTCCATCCCTCACGTCACGACCCGAACTGCGGAACGCGGGATGTCACGCTGGGACCAACACGAAGCAACTCGCTGGCCCGATTGTCGAGTTGCTGGTCCATATCTCTAACCATGAGCACGCTTGCAGGTCAGACCTTCAGACACAAGCGAGGGGCCATCCTGGCCCCTCGCCCACGTGCCCGATGCCGTTAAGGCTTACAACGCGACGTCGTTGTTGGTGTTGGTCAGGTTTCTGAGGTCGTTGATCTCCCACTCGTCGCACACGGAGTCGCTGTCGATATTCCCGACGGCGCCTGCCGTGAAGCCATTCAAACCACCGCCGGTGGCACCGGCCGGAACTGGGGCGACCGCAGGTGCCACAGTACTGCACGGAGCTGTGATCTTATTCTGGGTTCCTGGCACGACAATTGAGCCGGCGGCGCCCGTCGTACCATAGTATATAGCGTACCTGACGTTGCCAGCCGGCTTATAGCCGAGCGCGTTGGCTGACACGCTAAACGTGTTGTTCTCGGCAAAATACGACGTGGCGGTAGTGAAGACGCCGCCCAGATTCACCTTCGCCTCTGATTGCCGTGCTTTGGCTTGATAGGTCATGAAGTTCGGGATGGCGATCGCCGCCAAGATCCCGATGATCGCGACCACGATCATCAACTCGATCAGGGTAAAGCCCCGATCCCCTTTAATATGTCTACACATCACCATGTCCTCCTTTTCTCAGAGAGTTTCACTATATTTACTATTTACGACCGCGCCTGCGCACTGCTCGGTCGCACTTGCATCACCATCCTGCGTAAGAGATCAGCAATCCTGGTGCCATGACCCCGCATTCAAGATTTGAATGAAAATCAACACGTTGATCACTGCTTTCCTGTCCGTATCCGTTGCAGTTGGCAAATTTTGCCTTTCGTAACTCCCTTAAATTGTCACTGACTTTAAAAGGCCACATCATCACTCGTATTCGACAGAACCCTAAGATCATTGATAATCCAATCGTCGCACGTCGAATCGGCATCAATATTCCCCCTGGCCCCTGCTGTAAACGACGAGGTCGTTGTGTCTACTGCAGCAGGGGGAGTATTCACATTGCATGGGCCCGTAGCCGTACTACCCCCGGAAATTGCGGTGGGGGTGCCACTCACGGTATACCAGTAGGAGTACCGACTTGCTCCCGTAACCCCGTAGCCAAGTTGGCTGAGGTTGGAAATCACATACGATCCATTCTGAGCCGCTAAGGTCGAAGTCGCGTGTGTCCAGATACCTCCAAGAGCGACCTTGGCTTCCGCCTGCTTGGCCTTGGCCTGGTACCGCGTGTAATTCGGGATCGCAACGGCCACCAGGACTCCGATGACCGCTACCACGATCATCAACTCAATCAAGGTAAATCCTTGTGGTCCCTTCAGCGTCCGTCTGGTCATTGATCGTCCCTTTGAGACTGTACGGATATTCGCCCCACATCAACACTGGTGTCATGGTCAGGCTGGCGAACCTGCAGGCAGTCGTTATCTTAGGGGCGCAAAATCTTTGCCACTACGCTAACGTCAAAATCTACCGATAAATCATGAGTTAGAGGCCAAGCCGCCATTTTACCACTAAGCAAAACGACGATTCCTGGCACCCTCGCACCAAAAATTGTCACAGACAGGAAGCCTTACAGGGCTTTGTTGGAGAGACGCTGTTGCGATTTCCGTATTCGCTCCTCCGTGGCCGGATCTCCGAATCCCTTCGCCTTGAACCGTTCCGCAAGCTTGTGATTCGTCGGATCGAGTTCCAGCGAGCGTAGCCAGGCCTCGCGAGCTTCGCCCTGGAAGTTCTGGGTGAGGTAGATCTCACCGAGGTGCTCGAGAAAGACGGGATCGTCGGGCACCACGGCAACAGCCCGTTTTATTTCTTCTAGGGCGTCCTGGAAGCGGCCCATCTTGTAATGGGCCCAGGCGAGACTGTCGAGATAGTAGCCGTTCTGTGGCTTGACCGCGAGCGCCCGTTGGATCAACGCAACCGCTTCTTCCAATCGCATATCGCGCTCGGCATAGGTATAGCCCAGGTAGTTGAGCGCATCAGCGTGTTTGGGATCCAGCCGGATGGCCTCCTCCATCTCATGGAGCAGCTCGTCGAATCGGCCCATCTTGTCGTACGCGGTCCCCAGGTTGAAATGGAGATCGGCGCTTTCGGGATTGCGCTGCAGCCCCTCGCGAAAGACCGCTACCGCTTCCTCTTGGCGCGACGCCTGGAGCAGGGTCAGGCCCAGCAATAGATACGCCTCCGTCATCTTGGGGTTGAGGGCGATGACCTGCTGGATATGCGGGAGAGCCTCGTCATTCCGTTTCAGGCGAAACAGCAGGTAGCCGAGATGGAGATGCGCGTCGGAGTACCGCTCGTCGGCCTGGATGATTGTCAGGTATTCCGCGATGGCTTTGTCGAAATCCTTCATCTCTTCGTACAGGTAGGCCAGATGATCGCGGATTCGTAGCTCCTGCGGTCGCAAGGCGAGGACGCGCTTGATCTGTTCGACCGCCTTGACATAGTCCTTCAGCTCCCCGTAGATCAGCCCGATCCGGAGCTGAGCTTCCACATCATCGGGAGACTCCTGGACGGCTTCGCGCAAGAGGGCGAGCGCGGGCTCGTAGGCCTTCTGCGTCAACAGCAAGCGGACCAGCCGCTGACGCGCTTCCCGGTTGCCCTTGTTGACCTCCAGCAACACTTTGCGGAGGACTGCGATGGCCTGAGCCGTGTCGCCCTTGGCCTCCAGCGTCGAGGCCATTCCCAGGTAGGCCGGCTCGAAGCTGGGATTGATGGCGAGCGCGTCGCGATAGGCCTGCACGGCCCGGTCCCAGGCCTTCTGCTCAACCAGAATGTGACCCAGGTAGAGGTAGCCGGTCGGCGCCGCGGGCTGCGAAACGGCAATCCCGCGGCGGATGGTCTGCTCCGCCTCGTCGTACCGCTTCAGGCCGGACAGCAACATCCCCATGGAAAAATAGGCCTGGGCTTCCTGGGGCCAGAGCGCCACGATCCGCTCGTAGAGCTCGATGGCGTGCTCCGATCGGCCCGCGACCACGGCCACGCTCGCCAGCATGTGCAGGGACTGGAGGTTCGTCGCGTCGCGAGCCAGCGCCGCTTCGGCGTGGGCTTGAGCTTTGTCATGCGCGCCTTGGGCATGATAGAGCGTCGCCAGCCGAAGGTGGATCGCCACCGAGTTTGGATCGCGAGCGAGCGCCTTGAGGTACTCCGCCTCGGCCTCTCCCGCAGCATTGTTCAGCTCGTGCTGGTAGCCGAGCATGAAATGGTAGAACGCGACCGGGTCCGGAGCTTGTTCTGACCCGGGAGGCTTCACAGGCAGGGCCGGCCGTTCTGTGGCGAGCGCGTCAACCGACATGAGCGAGAGGCAGACCAGCACACCGATCGCCCATGC
>DASQRT010000087.1:0-2692 GCA_035642795.1 Nitrospirales bacterium | reverse complement strand
TGGCAATCCCAGGTCGGGGTCCAGGCCAGCTGGGAGCTCGATTTCTGGGGAAGAATCCGCCGCAACATCCAGTCGGCCGAAGCCACCATGCTGTCCACGCTCGCGGACTACGACAGCACGCTGGTCACCTTGACTGCGGACGTCGCGAACGACTACATCGCGATCCGCACCGCCGACGAACGCATTCGCATCGCCCGGGAGAACGCGGACGCCCAGGACCAGATCCTGAAAATCACGGACGCGCGGTTCAGATTCGGCACGGCGACACAACGGGATGTCGAGCAGGCCAGGACGTCCCTCCTGAACACCCTGGCTTCCATCCCGCCCCTGGAGACTCAACGGCGCCAGGCCCAGGATGCCCTCAGCGTGCTGCTGGGCATGCCGCCGAGCGATCTGAGCGATGTCCTGACGGGCTCTTCGGGGATCCCTGCGTCACCGCCCCAGGTGATCGTCGGCATCCCGGCCGACCTGTTGCGCCGCCGACCGGATGTCCGCAGCGCCGAGCTGCAGGCGGCCGCTCAGTCCGCCCAGATCGGAGTGGCCAAGGGCGATCTGCTTCCGATCTTCAGCTTGAACGGCAGCCTGGTCTTCCTGTCGACAGATCTGGGGCGATTCAAGCTCAGCGATATGTTCCAGTGGGGAAGCCGCTCGATCCAGGCCGGTCCCTCCGTTCAGTGGAACATCCTGAACTACGGCCAGATCACGAACAACGTCCGCGTCCAGGATGCGTCGTTCCAGCAGCTACTCATCGCCTATCAGAACGCGGTGCTCTCGGCCCAGCGGGACGTCGAGGACAACCTGATCGCCTTCCTCCGCGCACAGGACCGAGCGGAGCTCTTAGCCCAGAGCGTCACCTCCGCGAAGACGGCTCTCGACATTGCCGTCATGCAGTACCGGGAAGGCGTGACGGACTTCACCACCGTCTTGACCGCGCAGAACACGCTCCTGGCTCAGCAGGACAGCCTGGCGAGCACGGTGGGCAACATCTCCACGAGCCTCGTCGGAATCTATCGTGCGCTTGGCGGCGGCTGGGAGATCAGGGAAGGCCAGGATCTGGTACCTCCCGAGATCAAGGCAGAGATGGAGCGGCGCACGAACTGGGGCGGATTGCTCGCCCCCGCGAACTACAATCTGCCGGCCTCCCGTCAACCCCGGTCCGCGCCTCGGCTTCCGGATTGGTAGCCATGACCCTTCGCGGAACCGCACGCATCTCGAGCTGGATCACGATATCCGCGCTCGCCGCGATCCTGGCGGGCTGCAAAGACACGCCGAAGCCCCCGCCCCCGCCTCCACCGAAGGTGACGGTCGCCCAGCCGCTCCAGCGGATGGTGACCGACTCTCTAGAGCTCACCGGGAACACTCAGGCCATCTACACGGTGCAGCTCGTCGCCCGCGTCGCGGGATATCTCGAACAGGTGCTGTTCCAGGATGGGCAAGTCGTCAAGAAAGGCCAGCCACTCTTCGTCATCCAGCGCAATACGTACGAGGACAACTTGCGGCAAGCCGAAGCCGCCATCTCGCAGTACCGGGCGCAGCTCCAGTACGCCGAATCCCAGTTCACTCGCTACTCGAACTTGGTCCAGCACAACGCGGCGACACAGTCCGATGTCGACAACTGGCGCTACCAACGTGATCTGGCCCAGGCCAACCTACGCTCGGCCGAGTCGCAGCGAGACCTGGCGAAGCTCAATCTCGACTACACCCTGGTCACGGCTCCGTTCGACGGGCGCATGGACAGAAGACAGGTAGACCCCGGCAATCTGGTCGGGTCGGGTGGAAGCACCGTCCTGGCCTCGATCAACCAGATCGACCCGATCTATGTCTATTTCAACATCAGTGATCAGGACCTGGCCCGCCTGCGCAAGCGGGCGGGCGGGATTCCCGGGGCTTCGGATTCGCGGACGTGGTCGGTGCAGGCCGGCCTGCCCGGTGAGGACGGCTACCCGCATCAGGGGCACCTCGACTTTGCCGCGATCAGCCTGACGACCACCACGGGCACCCTGCTCATGCGGGGCATCCTGCCCAACCGGGACGGAGGGATCCTCCCGGGGTTGTATGCACGGGTGCGGGTGCCGCTCAAGCAGAAAGCGTCATTGCTGGTGCCCGAGGTGGCGATCGGTCACGACCAGCAGGGCTCTTATGTCTTCGTCGTGAACGAGAAGAACGTCGTGGAGCGCCGCGGCGTCAAGACCGGCCCCGCCGTGGAGGCCCTGCGCGCCATCGACGACGGTCTCACGGGGAAGGAGTGGGTTATCGTCAACGGTCTGCTGAAAGCCGGGCCCGGACGGCAAGTGACGCCCGAGCGGGAGAAGACCGGGCAATGATCTCCGAGTTCTTCATCGAGCGGCCCATCTTCGCCAACGTCATCGCGTTGATCACCATCATCATCGGGGCCGTGTGCCTGTATGTTCTGCCCGTCGCCCAGTATCCCGAGATCGTCCCGCCGACCATCCAGGTGAGCTCGCGGTACCCCGGGGCGAGCGCCGAGGTCGTCGCGGCGACGATCGGGGTGCCGCTCGAGCAGGCGATCAACGGCGTCGAACGCTCGATCTACATGTCGTCCGTCAGCGCCAGCGACGGCTCCTATACCCTGACGGTCACCTTCGACGTTGGGACGGACCTGGACACCTCGCTGGCCCTGGTCCAGAACGCCGCCAACGGCGCGGTGTCCCAGCTTCCGGGGGGCGCTCAA